>QENJ01000255.1 GCA_013374505.1 Candidatus Methanophagaceae archaeon | reverse complement strand
TTAAAACGTGTAAAACTCTTGAAGAGTGTGAACGTAAAAAACCCCTAGTTGATGGAGAACCAATAGGGGCGATATTTCATAATCAATCAACAGAATTTCCTCCGCAGAACGTTCATCAAAGTATGGAGGGATTTTTTATTTTATCCAAACCAGGCAAATTACCAGAAAATTGTGAGGGCACCTTATATCCATTTCCATTGGAGGGAAGACCTCAAGTGTATTTTGAATCTAAAGATGCTTTTCATATCGCACCACTTGAAACAAGACTCAATGTTCTTAACAATAAGATAACTTTTTGGTTGACAATAATTGTCTTGATAATAACTGAGACACAATTATATTTTCAACTCAGAAAAAAGAAACCATCTGAGAAACAATTAAAAATTTCAAAAAAGAACCCGAAAAAAACTCTCCGCGCATTCCGGTCGCTCGGTGCCACCGCCCTCCGATAACACAGCATATACGCTGCGGGCTAACGCCCTTGCCCTTTGAGACATTCGCATATCGGCGAACGTCGTATATGCTGGAAACGTTAGGCGAAATATGTCTATTATTGATATAAGAGACATATAAGAGATAATACCAAGGAGTAAGAAAATGGCAAACTACGACTTAGTTGCACCCTGCGGTGATTATTGTGGTGGCTGTGGCCAGTATAATGGACTGATTGTAGAAACAGCCAAGCAAATGAGTGAATTTGCAGACCTCTACGGGTTTGAATATCGTTCCGAAGGGGCGTTCGATTTTAAGCAATTTGTGCGGGGATTAGAATGGTTCATCGAGAACGCGAAGTGTCCAGGGTGCCGAGGAGGTGGAGGACCGCCTGGGTGTGAGGTAAGGCAATGCTGTTTTGAAAAAGGATTGCGTATCTGTTTTGAATGTGCAGAGTTTCCTTGTCCAAAATTCAAGGAGTATGCAGACCCGGACACGATGGATAGGTATAAAAGGTTTAAGGAAATAGGATTTGAGAAATGGGTTGAGGAACAAACGCAGAAAGCTGAGGAATGTTATGAAATACATTTGCAGAAAGTAGCAGCTTTAAAACCATAGGTTTTGAAACATGGATAAATCACAAATCCAGCAAAGCGGTGTTTTGGCGACTAAAGAACAGGTGCAGGAAGGCCGTATTAACGCCGCGATGGCGTTTATGGGTAAAACAAGAGAGGAAGCCGAGAAGATGGCGGATGAAATGATGCCAAAACTGCTACGGTGGCGAGAATAAAAGGAATAGGAACAAACATGGGGGTGTGATTACACCCCCTGTTTTTCTCTTTTTATTTTAGCTGAGGCGAAATTATAGTATTCTATGATCTCACAAAAGAGGAAAGGGAAAATTAGAGAGAAATACTATAACGGGGCAACGGGATATGTGGAGCATTAATGCACGATGAAAAACTCGGTATCATGGAGACAGTAACTATTGGACCAAAGCCGCCTTACGATATAAAAACACATTTTGAACATTATAGCTTAGGCAACCTTCAACCATCGCCAGCCATATATGAAAAAGGTATTTACAGGAGGGCGTTCAGACTAAAAAATGATATTTTGGTTCCTGTTGAAATCGAACTAAATGATGATGTTGATAGCCCGAATTTAAAGGCTACTTTTTATTCTGCTATTACTAATAAGGAAAGAGAAAAAGCCATTGCTAAAATCAAATGGGTTTTTGACACGGACTACGATTTGAAACCGTGCTATGAATTCATGAATTCTGACCCGATTTTGAGAAGGGTCAGGAACATTAGTTATGGCTTAAGGCCAAGCTACTACAGCACAGTCTATGAAGCGATTATTGTCGCAATAGTGCAACAACAAATTTCATTGAAGATAGCCAGCCATATAGTATCACTTATCGTCAGAAGATATGGCGATTGTATCCGGGTTGGTACTAAAGAATTCTGGGAGTTTCCGTCACCCAAAGAATTGGCAAAAGCCACTGTCAAAGGTTTAAGAGATTGTAAATTGAGCGAACGGAAAGCGGAGTATATTCGTAATTTCTCGCAGGTCGTTGCAAAAGGCGAGTTTTACCCCGAGAGCCTGAAAAAGTGCGATTATGAGCAGATTGTTGATAAAATAACTTCTTTTCGGGGCATGGGGCTGTGGACAGCGGAAAGTGTAATAGTAACCTCCATTGATGTTGAAAATGTGAATCCTTCTGGCGACTTGGGTGCAAGAAAGGCTATTTCGCATTTTTATAAAGACGACCAACTCCTGAGTGAAGCGGAAGTCAGGAACTTTACTGAAAGATGGGGGAGATATAAAGGGATTATAACCTACTACTTGAGGGCTGAATATGTACATAACGAGTAAAAAATGGCATTAGAGTCTATTTTAGCAACGTTTCAATAATAGCCTCTTAAGAGTTCGACGAGTGGTGACGTCTCGGCGAGAACTAACCCGATATGAATAGTTACAGTAAGGACATATGTATGCCGCGAGTACTTACGACGGTATCACATCTCCTATCGCGACATCCACAAGGTCATAGATGTGCATTGAAAGCATATCTACATACGGTGCGAGCATTTCCACCGGTCTCAAGATGAAAGCCAAAAAGAAGATAACCGAAAAAATCGCGGTTATCGCTAACGGAATGACCACAAGAGAAGTTGATTCTTTCACTTTTGGCTCTGCTACCGCACCCTCCGGTTCCTTGAAGAATGCGGTATGTAATATCGGGAAGAAATAAACAACATCCAGTAAAGAAGCAATCAAAAGGACGAACAGGAATATAATCATCACAGGTGAAATAGTTTCGTATGCCACGTATGTACCCATGCACAAATACCATTTACTTATGAAGCCCACAGCAGGTGGAATACCACACATTCCAAGCGCACCTATGGTGAATGCCAGCATAGTTATCGGCATTGTCTTCCCTATGCCACCCATCTCACTTATGTTCTTCTTACCGGTAGCCACCATTATCGCACCGGCACACATAAAAAGCGTTATCTTCATGTAGCCGTGGAACGGAATGTGCATCATTGCACCCCGTATTCCTGGTTCTGTTAACAACGCCGCGCCCAAAAGTATGTAGGATAACTGATTTATGGTAGAATATGCAAGTCTTCTTTTCAAATTGTCTTGACCGATGGCAAACAAATTGGAAACGATCATGGTAAAGCCCGCGATACATGCAAGTAGCAGACCCAGTCCAAGCGAGGTCATCAAGTCCACACCATATATGAAACAAACAATCCGGACGATTCCGAACACGCCCGCTTTCACCACTGCTACTGCGTGCAATAACGCACTTACAGGTGTCGGTGCCACCATCGCTGCGGGTAACCATGAATGGAACGGCATCCACGCCACTTTCAAGAACCCCAAAAGGAAACAGACGAACAAAATTATCAGCGTCCACTTATGTGCCGGATTAAGAGCAGCAAGCGCAGCTATCCCACCATTCGTGAAGTCCGTGGTCCCTGTAAGATAGTAAACCATCACCAACCCAAACAGGAAGAAACAGCCCGAGGTGAGCAGATACGCGAAATATTTATGACCCGCGCTCAAAGCCTCTGCTGTCTGATCGTGAACAACCAGAGCATATGTTGAGACAGTTAAAATCTCATAAAAAATAAACAGCGTGAGCAAATTCGAGGACATCGCAATGCCCAAAGCACCAAATATGGCAAGAGCGAAGCTAAAGTAGAACCTAGTCTGTGCATGCTCCTTCAACGACCTCATATAGCCTATGGAATAGAAAGTGACCAATATCCAGAGAGAAGAAGAAGTGAGTGCGAATAACATACCGAACGCATCTACTTTTAAGCCAATTCCTAGGCCCGGCAATAAAGTCTGGCTAAAGGTGCATCTGATAACGTCGCCATCTAAAACCGGACGTATCATGGACAGAACGAGCGAAAACGTCGCTATACTCGCTGTGATTGCCACTCCTTCCCGTATATTCGGCCATTTACCTAACATAAATATTAAAGGCGCTGCTATTAACGGGCATAAAAGGACTAACAGTGGCGTAAGCATATCTACCATTGCGGCATCCCCCCTGGTACACCCAATTCACATAACATCTGGTCCATCATAGGTGCAAACACGCCGGTAAGCCATAAAATACCCACGACAATACAAAGAACCGCGAGTAATAACATTGGTACAACCATGCTGAGCGGCACATCTGCCTTCTTCGTGTCGTGATGATGCCCATTCCCAGAATTGACAAAATAAATACGGTCAACTATTCGCCAGAAATAAGCAATGTTTAGAAGCGTACTGATCATGAGTATAACCACGAATGCGTAACCGGAAATAGGCATAGTTGCCGTAGCCTCTAAAGACGCAAAAAGTAAAAACAGTTTCGTGGCAAAGCCCGTACACGGGGGCACACCAATCATGGCAATCGCAGCTAAAGTGAATGCCGCACTTGCAAATGGCATCTTCTTCCCTAACCCTTCAAAATCTTTTATATCCCAGAGGTTCAATTTGTAAATGAATGCACCCGCCGCCAAAAACAGGCAGCCTTTCGTTATCGCATGATTTAAGATGTGCGCAATCGCGCCGACAAGGCCCCAGGCCGAAATTGGTGCCAGCCCTATTCCCAACACGATATAGCCTATCTGGGCAATGCTGGAATAAGCAAGCATACGCTTCAATTTTGTCTGTTGTATCGCGAGTACCGACCCTGCTATTATGCCTATCGCCGCAATCCAGCAGAGTGCCAACTCTATACCCACATAGCTCTGCAAGAACTCGATTGTGAACACGGAGAAAATAACTCTTATTAAGGCATATACCGAAACTTTGGACATCGTAGCTGCGATTATCGCACTTACAGTAGAAGGTGCGTACGTATATGCGTCCGGCTGCCATACATGTAGCGGAAATAGCGCCATCTTTATACTCATCCCGACAGCAAAGAAAACAAACGCTGCTTGCACTGCTCTGTTCCCATACAGCGGTGGCAGCAGGGCCGAAAGGTCTGCCATATTTAGCGTGCCTGTGACCGCGTACAGGAAGCCAGCGCCTAACAGGTAGAAACAGGCACCCATAGAGCCCATAATCACATAGTTGTAACTCGCTTTTAACGATCTTCCACCGGCAACGGCTATCAATGCGTATGACGCTAATGCCGATATTTCCAGGAATACGTACAGATTGAATATATCCCCTGTCACCACTATGCCACATAAACCGGTGATAAGTAGCTGCAAGACCGAATAGAACGGAACTATCTTAAGCGGTAGCTCCTTCTCTACGCTTCGTTTTGAATATATCACACAAATAAAGCTAAGAAGTAGAATCACGATGAGTACATAAGCATTAAACGTATCTATTACGTATTCTATGCCCCATGGCGGTGCCCAGCCACCCAATTGATAATGTATGGGCCCTTCTGCCAGGACGCGTTTCAGCATAGAGAACGCCATCAACAGTTGTATAAATATGGTAGCTAACGAAATAGGAAACGCGACTTTCTTATTTACCCCACCGGCGATTAAGATAGTAAATGCAGCGAACATCGAGATTACGATCACAAGCACCGGATAATGTTCAGCTAAAAACCATGTCATCACTATTTCTCTCCCTTCCGCTTTTAGTTCGCCCTCTCGCCACTGCCTTCCTTAGTCATTTCCCATCTCTTCGCCATCCGTACACCAACCTAAAGAGGATAGAAACACTATATATATCTTTCCTTTTTTCGCTGTTGTATTACCAGGGCACATCTTTTCGCCCCAGTTTAAAGCCGGTGTAATTTGTAATTAAGTGCAGTAGGGGCGTAATTATAACTACAATAATGATTATTTCCAGAGTGAAAGTTTCAATGAACCAATCTCGTGCAAACAGGATCAGAAGCAGCCACGCACCTGCCACAAAGTCCAGTTGGTCCACAATGGGGAAGGGTGCACCTCTTTTCAGCCCCACGCGCCGCTTTACGAGACTAGCCAGGAGGTCACCGAGCATTGCACCGGCGGCTAAGCAAAAAATCGTGACTAAACAAAAAGGGAAAGGGCCGAACGAGTGGGAAAAGGGTTGTTGGATTATACCACATAGGACTCCGCAAGCGGTGCCATTCAAGAAGCCTTCATAAGTCTTACCATCACCCAGCAACCTGTTTTTACCCCAATAAATACCGCGGTCTATGGGTGTTTTCCCTTTGAAGAACCCCGCACTCAGATTCGTGATGTACGCAGGCAGCATCAGCCATATCGCATAGAGGATAATCGTAGGGTCCATATTCACTTAATATCAGGACGGTTTATAAAATCCACGAGCTTTTTTGAAATACCGAAACTACCGCATCATGCCACTATCAACTTAACATAGTCCATCTTTCGACTCGTCTGGAAATGCCGGACCAATTGCTTTATCCGCGCTGCGTCACCCTCCAGAATGAATACTTCGAGGCATTTGTCCTCGCGTAAGTGGTTATGAATCTGCGTACTTATGATGTCCTCAAATTCGTGCTTTATCTCTGTTACCGTATCTTCCACTTTCTGTGTATGTATGAGCAATAGCACGGAATTGAGCTTGCCTTCTAAAACCGCTTTATCTCGGCTATCCGCGAGCAGCATCCTTACCCCTGCTCTTACCACTTCCGAGCGGCCAGAAAAGCCAAGCTCATTTTGTAGTTTGTCTATTTCATCCAATATCCCTTCGTTTAGTGATATGCTGACTATTGCCATTTTTCGTGCTTGTTTTGTTTTGCTTTGTACGTGCAAATAACTATTAATAAACTCTATATAAATACACCCTAAATACTATTAACAATTTGTTTAAAAACTATTAATTTCTAGTACTAAACCAGTCTAGCTATAAATGGTGGAGTGGCAAAGATGGAAAAGCGAAGAAGGATATTAGTTGTAATGCTGTTTGCGGTCATCTGCATGATCGCCGTGAGTGCCACGTACATTTACACTAACCCTGATAAAGGCAGAGTAGCAGATGAAGAAGCAATAGGGGTGGTTGTGACTATACTACCACAAGCGGATTTCGTGCATAACGTAGCAGGCGACAAAGTGAGGATTACAGTCATGGTACCGCCGGGAGCGAGTCCTCATACATATGAACCAACACCGGGTCAGTTAATGGAAGTCAGCAAGGCGAGGATATACTTAAAAGTAGGCTCGGGCGTGGAATTCGAACAGACCTGGCTGGACAAGATTATTGGTGTCAATCCCGAAATACAGGTCGTTAACTGCTCTTACGGTATTACAAAGCAGGGAAAGGACCCGCATATCTGGAATTCACCCAACAATGCCAAAATTATGGTTACGAATATCTGTAATGGACTTGTCGCGTTTGACCCCGGCAATGATACTTTTTATACCACGAACCGCGATAAATACTTGCAAGAGCTCGATACGCTTGACACATACATCCACGATAGGCTGGACAAAAACGCTACAAACCGTGTCTTTATGATCTACCATCCCGCATTTGGGTATTTCGCTAAGGACTATAATCTAACGCAAATAGCGATCGAGCATAAAGGGAAAGCGCCAACCCCAAAAGTAATCCGGGATTGTATTGATAACGCGCGGGACTACAACTTGTCGTATGTTTACGTGGCACCACAATATGCAACAGAAGACGCTGAAGCGATTGCACGCGAGATTGGCGGGCAAACAGTCTTTATAAACCCTATTCCGCGTGACTATATCGCAAATATGCGCAATGTAACAACTTCTCTCGCGATAGAACTGGAATGATTAATTATGCCGCACGAAAGTACAATAGTAAAGTTAGAAGAGGTAGGAGTACAGTTTAGTGGTGTGCCGATACTTGAAGAGGTAAACCTCTCGATAAAGCAGCATGACTTCCTTGGTATAATAGGGCCCAATGGTGGCGGTAAAACTACCCTGCTCAAAGTCATGCTCGGATTGGTGAAGCCAAATAGCGGAAACGTCACAGTTTTTGGTGATACGCCTGAAAGGAAGAGGCGATGGATTGGCTATGTACCACAACACAGCATTTTCGACCGTGATTTTCCGGTAAACGTCTGGAACGTGGTGTTGATGGGGCGTTTAGGCAATAT
>QENJ01000254.1 GCA_013374505.1 Candidatus Methanophagaceae archaeon | reverse complement strand
CCGGATGCAAAATACAAATATGATGCTATTTACCGCTTGATTGAAGCCTGCGGGCGGGAGCATATCGGGCAGGCATCCGAACCGCAGAACACTTGGCACGACAAGCACCGGATCAACCTGGCACACCCCAATGACGGTCAGGCGATGCGCAACTACTTTGAGTTCTATGAATACGACGAGGTCGGGAACATCCTTAAATTCGACCATAAGGCTCACAGCGGTAACTGGATACGCGCGTATGAGTATGATGAAGTAAGTCTGATCGAATTAGAAAAGAATAGCAATCGCTTAAGTTGCACGGTTGTTCATCCCAATGGTAATCATCCGATCTCAGAACCGTACGCTTACGACCCCCACGGTAATATGACTTCGATGCCTCACCTGCCGGAGATGGTCTGGGATTTCAAAGACCAGCTGCACATGGTGGATAAGGGCGGCGGCTGCATGGCGTACTACGTTTATGATGCCGGGGGGCAGAGGGTGCGCAAGGTGATCGAGCAGAACGGTATGCGCCAGAAAGAGCGGTTCTACCTTGGCGGATTTGAGGTCTACCGAAAGTACAATGGCAGTGAAAGCACCATAACGCTGGAGCGGGAGACACTGCATGTTATGGACGACCAGCAACGAATTGCTCTGGTGGAAACCCGAAGGCGCGGTGATGAACCAGGTTTGCCGGCGCAACTTATCCGATACCAGCTTGGGAACCACCTGGGCTCGGTTAGTTTGGAAGTGGATGCGGCCGCCCAGGTTATCTCTTACGAGGAATATTATCCATATGGCAGTACGTCCTATCTGGCGGTGCGCAGCCAGACTGAGGTGCCCAAGCGGTATCGATATACGGGGATGGAGCGGGATGAGGAGAGCGGGTTGAATTACCATACGGCGCGGTACTATGCGCCGTGGTTGGGGAGGTGGTGTAGTGCGGATCCGGTGGGATTGGCTGATGGAACAAACCTATACCGCTATTCATGGAATAACCCTGTCCGATTTATTGATCCTGCGGGTACATGGCCGCCCGATACCTTTTGGAGTACAGGAGAAAGACGTCTTCCTTTTATCCCCAACCCCAGCTTATTCGAAATGATGCAAGCAGCGGGTGATGACGAACAAGCCGATGAGGAGGTGCAAGACAGTATTGAGAACAGGTTTAATGTCTATCGGCCTGGGGAGTTGACACGCGTAAGAGAAGGAGCAAGGAGACAACCCTATGTGCCGGGACCTCCTCATCCCAATTCAGGAGTGACCATCGGCGTTGGGTACGACGTTGCGCCACTCAGAGAACCCGAAGTACGACAGAGGATGGAAGCTGTTGATGCCAGTCCCGCTGTAACTAGACTGATGGTGGGAGCTGCTGGTCTCCGAGGCCGAGATGCACTTGATTACCTCACTAGAACTGGCCGCCCCCTTTTGAGTAGCGATGCACTAAACCAACTTTTCCAAAGACAGATCAACGATTATCGCGAAATAGCACGCAGTCGAAGTACCGGGATAAGTGCTCATCATAGGGCAGACAATCCAATTTCAGAGGGGCAATGGCAGAGTCTTGATCCATATGTAGTAGAACTCCTTACGGATCTTGCCTGGAACACTAGTGTGTATGCGCATGGTCGTCAAAATGCCATTACGGATTGCATACATGGCGATCCAAATGATCCGGTAGCGATGTTGGGGAGTTTAAGAGATTTTGTCGAAAACTTACCAGGGAATATTCAAAGACCGGAGGGAAGACGCCAACGACTTGAATGGATTGACGCCAGAGTTGAGGATCTGGAAATCGAGAGTCCCCTTGATGAGCTGGCCAGGGGATCTAACGCACAATCCACGAGAACAGATTCACCTCAACCTACTGATCAACTAGATCAAACGCCAGATTCAACTAGCCGTGAAGCAATACGGCGAGCTGCTATTCGTCACGTATTCAGTATCTCCGAAATAAGATGTAGCCATGCACGGTAAGATAAATCTGGCTGTAGCAAACTAGTCCTTCTGTGACTCACTATGAGATGTGCGGACTTAAATTTGTGAGCTTGTTCACGGACAAAAAGCAAAGGTTTTAAATAGTAGGATATCCAATAGATATCCTATGAAAAAAGTTCCAATCCAAGCGCAGACCCACCTTGAGCTTGACGGGATCCAAGGATTCATTATCCGAAGGGTAACGAAATTCGGAAATAGTGCCAAGGTCGATTGTCCTAAGGAATATCTTGGTCGTACCGTTTATCTGGTAATCGTATGACTATAAATCGAGATAGGATATTTCGGACTATAACGACCCTCGATACTTTTGTCAATCATTGTTTAAATCTAAAACCAAAAGGGCCGTTCCTTTCCGTTTTCGAGTATAATCGGGACTTGTTAAAGGCAGCAATGGCAAATACCTACATCGAAACGGTAGGATCAAAGGCGGATTCCGTTCATATCGCCATAAAGAATGTTCCAAGCTCGAATTTCTACTGGGAATATCTTAGAACACTCAAGATCCTAGGAGAGAGGTTTAAACTCAATGAGCAAGATGTTGTTCTTGCATTTGACTATACCGATGAGGATTTCTGGCTCTTCGCTGTTTCATGTGGGTAGATGTGGTTAGACTGCTGTCAAACAATCCAAAATCGGAAGAAAAAAGGGGGGATAAATATAGCTTTAAATCAAAAAAGAAGGATGAAAAATCTGGGTGATGGTAATTGTGAGACAGTTTCTTAGGATATCCCATCCTTGGTTATGAAATCTTGGAGATTTTGATAACTACGGACGCTTATCATTCAACACGCCCCTCATGTAATCTGCTTCAGCGGATAGTGGGGATATTGAGTTACCCATACAAAATAGCTAAGAGCCATTATTTATATGAATGCCTAAGTTCTTTTAGATCGCAGTGGTTTCGTAATTACACAATAAGCATGGTTTAATGCGATTTCTTGCGCTCGATGTGCATGCGTTGCTGAAATCAATTTTACTTTTCCTGGTTTTCTGAATTGGCAAACGACACGCTCACCTTCTATTGCATCCCCAAGCTTATAATATGAAGGCATTATTACATCTCCTCCAACTTTCCTGCCTTTATAAGCTCTTCCACGGCTTGCATCGTTATCTTCAAATCAAGTCCGAGTTGATCTGCTGCGTTGTCAGGATAAATAGATTCGCCTTTGTGTTCCTCATAATATCTCTGTATCTCCTCTTTTGCCTCTTCCACTGTCGTTTCCTTTACTTCTACAATCCTAACGCTCACAGGTAATGACGTTATGTTTCTCTCAAGATTGTCAACCTTACTCACTAATATAGAAACTTCTAACCTTAACATATCGATTATTTCGCTGAATTCTTCGATCTTGCTATATAGTTCTTTAGTTCCAAGAGGCTCTGCCGCCATTGTTACTTTCTTATGGCTAACTATCCCACTCGTTGTCGCTTCTTCCATTTCATACACCTCTTTTTTCTATCTGTAATTGTATAAATCTATGGTAGTTATTAAAGTATGATGACTTGATGTAACGCGCAGAAATATACCCGTATCATGGCTGGGAAATAGAAGAATTGAGGTCAGGTTTAAATGAAGATGTAACATAATTTTCCTCGTGGAAATCCTGACCCTACGATTTACTTTTCACTAGAAAATATGAGCAGCCGGGTAGGGTATATTCCATGCACCATCACCGCTGAAGAAAGGAGAAATTCCAGTGACTATTAAAATCGATGTTTCTGACAGAGAAAAATCCAGTGGATTTATCGTCAAGGGCCGGATTCGACGGGCTGATGGAAGTCTATTTGCCGGCGCTATTGTCCATGCCTTTGACAAAGACCTGCGCAGCGAAGAACCACTGGGTGAAGCCAGAACCGATAAATAGGACAAGTATGAGATCAAATCTGACGGGTGAAACCGGCTGGTCTGCGGATAAACGGGTGCATTCCCATGCATTTTCAACTGCTTATCGACAATAAAAATTTTTAAGTAATAACGTCCGAAGTGCATTACATGAAGGCATCCGAAATGTACAAGCACCCCATACATCTAGAATTGATGCGAGGGTTTTGTTACCGGATTACTTGCATTGCATTTGGAAGTACTGAAGTGTTCAAACCCATATTCAGAGCAAAGCTTAAATATGCCCGCTAACATAAATATAAATTATGGCTATACTATCATTTCCCGTTCTCATAAGTAAGTAAAGAAAGTGGTTTGTAGCATGTTGCCCCATGTTGGACATAGCCACGCAGGGAAGAACCGAAGAGGAAGTTAAAGGAAATATGGTGGATTTAATCGAAGAGTACATGGAAGACCCGGATACACAAAAACCGGATTGGTATGGACAACCTGGGTGCCAAAACATAAGGAAGTTCCCGTTTTTGTTTTGAATTTTATTGAACAATCATTATTTAGAAAACAGATATGAAAGATAAAACATTTGTTGAAAGCGATAATGAGGCAATTACAAAGAAGATAGGAGAAGCGTTAACCAGATTCAAGGAGATAGAATTTGCCTATCTTTTCGGTTCTTTTCTCGAAAGCGACACCTTTAATGATGTGGACATAGCGTTATATCTTTCTAAAGATCTCGGTCCCTATAAGGCGCTGAAATTGTCTTTGGTGGTAGAAAGAGTGATGGGAAAGGAGATTGAACCGAGATGTGAGTTCGATGTTAAGATTCTCAACCATGCACCAATAGTATTTCAATATGAAATTATAAAGACAGGTAAAGTAGTCTTCTCCCTAGATGAAAAGAAAAGAATAATGTATGAAGCAATGATGCTCTCAAGCTATTTGGACTATAAGGAAACGTCGGATTGGTTAGATAGGGAATTTCTTGTGAGGGTGTGATGGAGGATGTTCGACGAGAAGGGGATATTGGAACATCTAAGGGCGCTAAATGAATCACTGAAGGATTGGGAACGGTATCAATCCATCCCACTTGAGGAGCTACACACAGACAGGGACAAAAGGAACATGGTCCTTCATGCTCTGCTTATAAGCGTTCAGTCTGCAATAGATATTGCAAACCATATAATAGCAGAGAAAGGGCTTAGGAAGCCTTCAAGTTATCGAGAGACATTTGAAATTGTATATGAAGAGGGGTTAATCTCAAAGAATCTCTCAGAGAACCTGTCAGATTTGGCAGGATTGAGGAATGTATTGGTTCACATATACTGGAGGCTTGATATAGATGCGATTTATGAGATAGTGCAACAGGATTTAGGTGTGTTAAAGGAATTTGAGAGTGCTGTGAAGAGATTATTACAAGATGTTGGATGACGAGGCATCAAAATGCGCAACCACGTTGTACTGATAACATTCTCAAAATCGTAACCCATATTCATTGAAATAAAACTTTTCTTAAAAGTTTTGTGAACGCCTTTCTAAAGGGTTTAAAGAAAGCGTTACCAAAGAAACTTTCTCTATCAGTAGGAAAGGAGATGCAGGATGAGATAATAGTCAAATAAGAGGCTCCGATAAGTCTCTTATCCCGTGATTTTCACGTTTACCGCCTTAATAATGTCAATTACTTCAATCACGTTCACTTTGTCACATGCCCTGACGCCTTCTGGAGTGTGCAAGTGGAAATCAATATATTTTCTTCAATTGCCGGCCCAGCCAAGACTTGAAGATATGTATCGCCTCTTTCTGAATCTTTATCAATAGAAAACATATTTAAAATAAATGAATCTCTTGCCGAAAGGTTTAGAGAATCGCTCAAGTGATGATGGATGTTTGTGGTAGTTGATGTTATTGTTGTCTTTTCTGCTTTATTACTAACTGCCCATTTGGGCATAAGAACTCATGATGCCGGAGAAGCGGGGTAATGCCCGTGTAGGGACGGCTGACGGCTGAACCATTGAGACAGGGATACATCCACCGCACAAATAGGCGGATAAATGATGACAACAAAACAGGGCTCGTGCCCCATATCCAGATAAACGCAGGTTTCCCTGAAGTACCGAATCTGGAAAAACCACCAGTCCGATTCTGAGAACTTGCTCATACTACCTCGGGCTGGTGGTTACTAAGCGTTACCAGGCAACACAGAATCGGTAGTTTACCCGGTACCCTACAACAGAAGGTTCAATACCTATACCTTCTCCGCACCCCTATCAACCGCCTCCTCCACAGACGCCAGATCCTTCATTATAAATACTCGCTCCTTTTCTCCTTCTGATGAGTCAATCGAATTTCTCAGTATTGGTGCATACTTCTTAAACCGGTCTATTTTTACTGTGTACTCGGCTGTATCCTCAATTGTGACAGTATCAAAGCCATTCTCCTTTAGATAACTCGTTACTTTACTCCGCTCGCCTTCATCTTTAAGCTCAAACCTGTATTTCGGCCGGTTGTAGTATTCCGACAGCCCATCAAACAGTTCGCGGTCTCCGAAAAAGTATTTGAAGCACCACAAATCCCCAATTTTAAAAATATTTATTACCTCACCTTTTACATCTTCACTCATAGTTTCTTCCTCCTTTTTATTTCTTTTTTGTAGCAGTACGGATTTTTGAAGCCATCCTCGACTGGAACCCGTGGTACGCCGAGAAGCCTTCTGCCCATTCCTGCTCAAGTTTCACATCAAACGAAACGTCCTTAGAATATATTCCGTCTGGTGATTCTCGCCCAACTACACTTGCAACACCCTTCTCCAATTTCACATATTCCGTGCCGTTCACTCTTTCCTGTGTCTTATCCACGAAGGCATTGAGACACTCAAAAAGCGGGTCCATGACCAAACCTTGATATACCAGCTCACTCCACGTTTTATCCGCGAAATCCTTGAACCTTAGCTCGTTCCGAGTTAAAACTAGCTGCTCGAGGTCTCGATGCGCACGCAACAATATCGTGGCTGCTGGATGCTCGTATGTCTCCCGCGCTTTGTAGCCAAGAACTCGATCTTCGATCATATCTGTCCTACCAATCCCGTGTTTGCCGCCTATCTCGTTCAGTTTCTGTATCAGCGAAATACCGTCCATCTTCGTACCGTTCAACGAAACGGGCAGTCCTTGTTCAAATCCGATTTTTATGAGCTCGGCCGTTTCGGGCGCCTTAGCCACAGAAACCGTCCACTGGTATATCTCTTCCGGTGGAATGAAAGAAGGCTCTTCTAACTCACTACCTTCTATGCTCCTGCTCCATATGTTCTCGTCCACGCTCCATCTCTTCTCGGTTTCAAATGAAATGCCATGCTCCTGAGCGTATTTCTGCTCCTCTTCCCGCGTCAAATTCAGCTCCCTCATTGGTGCGATTACATCAAACTCCGAGGTTCTGAATACCGCATCAAACCTGAGCTGGTCGTTGCCCTTACCTGTGCAGCCATGCGCTACGGCATCTGCTTTTTCGTCGTTTGCAACTTCCACCACCTTCTTCGCTATCAATGGTCTCGCGATCGCAGTGCCAAGCACGTATCCCTCGTAATTACCGTTCGCTTTTATCAACCGAAAGATATAATCAGCCACGAACTCGTCCAGGGCATCTATTACTTTGTGCCTATCACTCAGCTTCTCTGCTCGGGCTTTCGCTTCTTTTATGTCCGCTTCCGGCTGTCCTACATCCACCATTACTGCAATCACTTCGTCGTATCCGTAATGCTCTCTTAGCAAAGGGATGCAGACCGAAGTGTCCAATCCACCGGAATAGGCAAGCACTACTTTCTTCATTTCGCTCTTTTATATTTCGCCGCTTTCATATCCACGGCAAAGATTGGCCCTGCTATGTGCCCCAATAAATCCTGCGCCGCTATCACATCATTCCAAGACTCTTCCTGTACTCCCACTGCCAATACTCTGCCAACTATCCATATATGATTCCCAAGCTCTATGCTCTTCTCCTGTTTGCACTCTATCCATGCTTTTGCCTCTTTTATACGAGGCGGTTTCACCATCTTCGCTTTCTCTGCTGTTAGCCCTGCATGTTCTATTTCATTGTCCTCATACGGATAATCGGTTTCCAGAACGTGCATCAGGTCTCCAAAGTCTTTCCCTGCTACATTCACCACAAACTCACCATTTTCCTGGATGTTCTTCCACGTATCGTGTGCAGGGTTGCACGAGAACCCGTACAACGGCGGTTCAAAGCTAACCGGCGTATTCAAACTGAATGG
>QENJ01000253.1 GCA_013374505.1 Candidatus Methanophagaceae archaeon | reverse complement strand
TAAAATTGAAGAGATATGCCCTGCTGCTCATTGCGGTAACAGGCATTGGAGTTGTATTCGCATTGCTCGGTGTCCCAACGCCGAATACACTTGCAAACTTCGGGCTTCCGCTTCTGTTCGCGGCAGGGATTGCTATCGCGCATGCCTTTGTGCGTTCATTACAAAAGAAGCAGCAATCATCACGCGTGTTGGGTAGAACCCTCGTGCATCTCTCCATCATAATCATATTAATAGGCGTTTTTATCAGCTCCACGGCGGAATTGGAGAGTGGCAACATTATCGCGAAACCCAACTCGGAGATTAGCACTTTAGGGATGGAGCTAAAACTGGGTGATTGCACGTTATACCAGGGCGTAGGTAGCATTTACCCCAGGACAGGACACGCCTTCACAGTCCCGGAACACTCTGGCCTGGAAATAGACGTTACTATAGAAGATGGGGGTAAGATCCATGAAGAAACGCTGGAGATGTACTACTATACTAATTGGGGTGTAGTATCCGAGCCTTTAATTATTTCAGCTCTGGCGGGCGACATATACGTGTTCATGCAACATACCGACTCCAGTTATAATTCCTTACGTTATGCCCTAATGGGCGGGGAAGCACAGCCAGAAGATTTTATCCTTAAGGTAAAACGGGTCCCGCTGATATGGCTTGTCTGGTTTGGAATAGTATTACAGGGGATTAGTATGACGCTACTGCTATACAGTGAACTACGACGAAAAGTATAGCACGAGCAACGAGCGAGATTGTTGAATTATAGCAAAAAAAAAAAAATAAAAAAACCCGGAGAAAATCAGGGTTTAGTGTGTACTCTCCGTAGGATGACAAGTAGTGCAAGTCTCTTCCTTAACGCCAATATCGTGGTCGTTGTGACATGCAACACACTCGTAGCCCGTATAATCAGGACTCTCGTAGGCATTGTAGTCACCAACCGGGTGTGCCGTATGCGAGACTGCACTCGCTCTAGTTCCATCGTGGCATCTGATGCAGGAAATGTCACTCTCCGTGATATACTCTGGCATCGCAACATTGCGCTCCTCGTGGCATTCCGTACAATGCTCGTTCTTTGGCGATGCTGGTGGCTTCTCTTCTATGTGATGTGCCATCTCCGCGAAAGCTTCTTTTGTATCTCTGCCCTCCATCATCGCTTCAACCATCGTTTCCGCATGATGTGTGGCATGCCCCATATACATGAACACTTCCAGCCCGTGCGGGTGATGGCAATCGTGACAATCATCTATGTGGCTATGCACGGATTCTTGATGGGAAATCACAAAATACTCCATCTCATGACAGTTCGAAGCACAACTCTCGGGCTTCTCCATCTCTTCCATCATCTTTGGCATGAGGACCGCCGCACCAAACACAACGCCAATAAGAACTCCCACGGTAACCAGTACGACCAGCGCAATAATCACCTTCTCACCTGTTTCCATACTCAAAACCTCCTAATCGATTTTTTAACTTCCATTTTTTATGTACTCCAAGATTTTACTCTCTTCTAAGCATAAGATGCTATATAAACTTTTCGTTTTTTTCGCGCCACGCTAAAATTTAGAAAGTTTTATATAGGGCTAATTATCCTTTATGAAATGGTGAATCTAAATGGAAATGATAAGTAGAATACGTGGTTTCTGCTTCAACCCGTCAAGGCAGTTCGAGGCAGCAAGGCCGGATACGGTAGGTGATGCGTTCAAGTATTTCATCCTGCTTCTTGCGTTTCTCGCAGCGATTCTGGCTATCGCGGTGACTGTGATAGTGTTAATGCTCGGCATACCGGAGGTGAGTTGTTTTGCACCTCTGCTCGGTGCTGGTGCTTTTGTAGGTATAATCGTTATTGGTATATTCGCTGCTATGTATATCAGCGTATGGCTACATATCTGGGTCTATCTGTTAGGCGGCAGGAAAGGATTTAAACAGACAGTAAAAGCGATTACGTATGGTACAACTCCGTGCTTACTGTTGGGTTGGCTTCCTGGTGTGAATGTCATTATTGCACCGATATGGTCACTGCTTTTAGTGATTAGCGGATTGATGGAACTACACGAGATGTCGCCTGGAATGGTAATCATTTCGGTTGTTTTAGCGATTCTTGTACCTCTTGTCATCGTGGGGGTAGTGGGTGCCGCTATTGGACTCATGATGCTCGATTCCATGGGCATGTAGGCTTCACAAGGCGGAAAGAAGCAGCCAGGTTATGATGTACAAGGAATAGAAACGTTGTGGATGTGGTGCAAGTAAGTCTTGTGCACTTCCTTTTTTTATTTATACTTACAATTGGTAGGGCTCGCGCAATAGTCTCCCTATTGCCCCCGCCATTCTTTCGTATAATACTACGCCTGAAGATTGTAACCCCGCAAAGATAGATACGGATGTTGCTGCAGTAAGTTTATTGAACCGGGACTGTATGCAGGCAGAAGAGGCTATGAACGACATTTTGCAAACTAGGGCTAAAATAGATGAATGGGTTTACAGGTATGAAATAATATACGTTGGTGTGTATTTATATCTAAAAAGAAACTATCTGAAATTGAAAGAACTGCAACAATAAGGTTAGCGGTGATCTATAAATGAAAATTAACACAGCACATTTAGAAGAAGTGATAGCGATAGGGATTGTGGCGGTAATATTAATATCGGTATTTACAGCAGTAATTGCAGAAACTACGGGGGTAGTAATTGCGAACGACACTTCAAATCAGGAAAAAAGCGGAGAAGATACGGAGATATACATTAAAATTAGTGGAGATGCAGTACAATTGTGGAATAAATCGGTGAAAGGGCTTGATCGTGGACATCCCGCGGGTGACCTTAACGGCAATGGTATCTTAGACGTGATAGCAGAAATTGAAGATGCTGACAACTACAAGATAATGGCATTTCGGGGTACAGATGGAAGTAAAAACTGGGAAACTCATTTGGGAGACTTGGGCAACGCTACTGAGGGTAGTTTCTATTCAATGTTAATTGAGGACGTAAACGGTGATGGGCTATTGGATATACTTGCATTTATTGTACATAGGACACGCTATGATGAATGGTCTTCTTCATCAACCACAGAGATAGTAACCATTCAAGGAACAAACGGTACGGAGTTATGGAGAAATGTTGTTGATGGAGACTGTCTTTGGTGGGGTTCTATTTTTAGCGAAGACCTTAACGGGGATGGTTTGACTGACATGATTTTAGAAACTCGGAATGAGACTACACAAACTTCTCATGTAATCGCTTTGAGGGGAACAGATGGATATGAACTCTGGAATAAATCTTTCGAGGATAGTATACGTCCTGCAGGTGATCTTGATGGTGATGGTTTAACCGATGTGGTCTTATATAATAACAGCCAGGTAATAGCCCTCAGAGGGACTGATGGACATGAGTTATGGAGGAAAACGGTTATCGGTGCAAGGTGGAAGAGAAGTATCATTCCAACAGAGGACTTAAATGGAGATGGAATGGACGATGTCGTTATAAGCAATCAAAGTGAGGATGAGGGTCATGCAGAAGTAAGCGCAGTCAGAGGAAACAACGGGAGTGTGCTTTGGGTTAAAGCGATTAGTGGTGAAAAAGTTAGGATGACGGTAAGTCCGTTCACAGAAGATTTCAACGAAGATGGAGTAATAGATGTGTTAATATTTACGAAGACATACGACAAGGGCATTTATTCGTATCAGGCAATTGCTGTTAGGGGTAATGATAGCTATGAGGAATGGGTGGCCGATTTAGGTGGAAGTGATGAGGACTACCATTCTATGGCTATTCTCGTAGAAGATACGACTGGAGATGGAATCAAAGACATCTTGGTATATGCTGGTGGTTCCTCATCCTCAATGCCTGGTGGGCATTTACTTGCCATTCGTGGTACTGACGGTTACAAAGAGTGGGATACTACTATCTGTGATAAATGTAGTTTGGAAGCACATCCTGCAGGTGATTTAAATGGCGATGGGCTGGCAGACGTGTTGGTGAGAACCTAACTACGACACATACAATTATTGGATACTCGCTATTAAAGGAACCAATGGTCAATACTTATGGGGTAAAAAATCATCCGGGCGGATATATCCCGCAGGTGATTTAAATGACGATGGCACAGATGATGTAGTTATCTGCGAAGAATTTGGAATATCAGTAGTAAAAGGAATTAATGGCGATGTGCTATGGAGAGCGGAATCCGTTGACCGTATTTGGACCGGAGAAGAGAAATGGTACGATGATTCTTTTTTAATGGGTGCTGACTTGAACAGTGATGGAATCAATGAAGTGATAATCGGAACTTACGGAACTATGTATGCGTTAACGACAGTACCCATTACAGAAACAGAAATAACTTTTGACACCGGTGAAGGAACTTATCCCAGCATAATGGGGACTCACAATGGTACCTTCAAACCTTCAAATAATATCACCGTCAACACGCTGTATACCTATCCCTGTCCCGGTACAGGTGGGCATAGCAAGTACATTAGAATTCACAACGAATCCGGGACATTAGCCAAAGGCTACAGGGACAAAAACCAAACTGATTATCGCAACATAACTCTAACGCCTTCAATAAAGCTGTTAAAGGGCCATGAATACAACTACACGATAATTACAGGCTCTTATCCGCAGATTATACATAAACAAAATCATACAACTTTAGACGGTAGCTTGATCACCTGCAGCGAGTTTATAGATGCAAATGGGAATAAATATAATAACTGGATTCCCGCGGTTAGATTGGAGTGAAAAGTTATAAACATTATAAAATAACACAAATACCCTCAGGGCTGCTCATGTAATTTATTGGCGTGGGGAAGCGTAAAAATAGAATATGGTGAATAGCAACAGTGCAGAAAATCATTAAGAAGAAAAACGTAATTTTTAGTTCATTCATAGGAAAAACAGAAACAGAAGATTTGGTAAAAAAATTGAAAAATCTCATTCCGATTCGTAATGCGATAATGCATTCTAAGGGGCAATATTTATCTGCGGAAACAATATCACGATTGAAGGAGAGTTGTTTTGAACTACAAAAAATAATTGTGAAAGTGAGGAAAGGTGCTTTTCAGAAATGAAAGGAATGCGCAAAGCGTATCCTGTATTTGCACCTGAAAAAGGCCGGAGCTGGGATTCGAACCCAGGTCTTGGGATCCACAGTCCCAAGGGATAGCCTCTACCACACCCCGGCATTTATTTATATTCTGTTAGTCGGTTTAAGGTATAAATTAGTTTATAAAGAATCTTTCTTCTAGAAACAGTAACTATGCAGACGCTGGAAGATAAACAGTCAAATAATTATAGAGCTGCAAGCAAGTCAGAGAAGTACCCTTTTAACCGGTGAATGGACTCAAAACGGGCGAGTTCAGTTGTTATCGGTTAACTACCCGTGTTGAACACATCACGATAAAACGCAAATTCACGACTCAAAGAGTCAACTTTATTCTTCCTTATCCGGAAACCATGTGCTTCGCCTTCATATTCTATATATTCATACTTAATCCCTCTTTCTTTGAGGTTTCGAGCTAACTCGCGCGAGCAGTCTGGCGTCACAATTTTATCGTCTGTACCCTGGAAGATGATCATAGGTGCTTTTAACTTATCCAGATGATTTATGGGCGAACGTTCTTTGTATTTGTCCTCACCCCCCGGTAATTTTGCACCTACTAAATTGTCTGTGTATCGCGATTCAAACTTATGCGTCTGTTCCACTAACGTAATAAGATTGCCAATGCCATAATAACTTGCCCCGACACTGAATAGATCAGGATACTGGGTCATAACGCGCTGCACCATATAGCCGCCGGCACTGCCGCCTCTCACGGCAACCTTAGCCCCATCCACCTTACCTACCGTAATTAAGTATCGCACAGCATCCGCCACGTCTTCCGCGTCAATCATGCCCCATTGTGATACCAATTCATCCCTATATCTTCTGCCATAGCCTGTACTTCCTCGATAGTCCACGTCAATTACAGCAAATCCAGCAGAAGTCCAGAACTGTGTTGTAGCGGAAAAGACCGCTTTTGCACTACCTGTCGGGCCGCCATGCGCAATCACCAATAACGGTGGTTTATCCTCTTCGGGCGCAGTATATCGGCTATTTCGGGGCATATAAAGGAAACCATGTGCCTGCTTCCTATCTTTAGTAGGATAAGAGATGAACTCGGGCAGCGAAACATCTCCGCTCGTAAGCTCTATCCCGGAACTCGGCTTCACTTTCTTTAGTTCTTTGGACGTTAAATCTAAACAGTAAATGGCAAAAGACGTCTTAGCACTTGCACCTATAAAGAACACTCTGCCTGAATCATCTGTTCTGATATTGCTATAACTGGTTAAATCTGTTTCAACTACCGATATTGAGTTCTTCTCAGGATCCACAACGACCAGATAATCCGTGCCATCTTTGACCATTTTCGCTATTATGCGATTATCTGGTAGGAACTCATAGTTACTCTGCCCAAATACCCAGTGCGGTTCACCGAATTCAGCCAGTTCAGATGTGATTTGCTCTTCGGTATCGGTATAACAATACAGATTCCACCAATTCGCGGATAGGGACTCATCAGCTACTACTTTATCCTTCACGTAGTATAGTTTGCCTTCGCTATCAAATCGTGGAAAGCAGATCGCGCCACCGCCAGCAACCTTCTTCACCGCATGCAGAGCATTGTCTTCAAACGTACCCGTCATTAATTCTGTAGTATCCCAGGGCATATTGGGATGTTCCCATTGAAGCCATGCTACTTCCTTCCCGGTTGGCGAAAAAACAGGGTCGGCATAAAAATCACTACCTTCTGCAATTATCTGGGGCTCTGATACACCCTTTGCGTTTAAATCTAATACCGCCAGGAAGTTCTCGTTTTCCTTTGTCGTATATTCTTTCTCGTATACAAATAGGAGTTTCGTTCCATCAGGACTAACAGTAAGAGCGGCATATTTGCCTAAAGACCCGTCTTCATTCATTACAGGTGTGAGTGGCTGCGCTTCTGATTTATCTTTTGACTGGTGATAGATACGCTGGTCGTAGAAATTGACAAAATAGAGGTCATTCTTGAATACTGTGTATGCACCACCGCCATATTCGTGTACCGTTGTCCGTACATTGAACCCCGGCGGGGTGATGTCTCTAACCTCGCTATCTCGCTGTACCACAACACATCTACCTTTTTCTTCTGGCCTCTGCTCAAGCCAATACGTGCATTTACCCTCTATGTGTATCTCATTCAAGCCGATGCTGTCAGAAAAAACCGCTTCGGGACTGATGACAGGTTCCCACTTAACAAAAGGTGTTTCTTTGTTTCGGATCATCGAAAGCTAATAAGTTTATGTAGCTCGTGCATAATAAAAGATCATTTCTCTGTATGTTTATAACTCCCATTTCGCCCGTTTTCTCCTTTCCTCCTTACTATCCTTAAAAAGGTATCTCCTTCATCTCGGGCACCTAATTATAACAAATTAAGTGTCCTTGATTCATATCAAGGTCAACCGTGTTCATAAAATTATATAGAAGAAACATGTAACACTGAAGTAATTGTTAATTTGAAGTGGTTGATAATATGGAACTAGAAGAAAAAAGGGTTGGTAATGTAGCGATATTGACCTTGAACGGCAGGCTGGATGCATATTCATCGAACGAGCTAGAGCGAAGTATAAGCGCACTGATTGATAACGGCAGCGTGAAATTAGTCGTGAATTTCGATGGCGTGGACTATATCAGCAGCTCGGGATTGCGGGTTATGCTTGCATCACTGAAGCGGTTGAAGAAGGTGGAGGGTAATTTGAAATTAGCGTGTTTAAAGCCCTACGTAAAAGAGGTCTTCGACATCGCGGGCTTTACACAGCTATTTGAGATCTACGAACAAGAGGAAGCGGCTGTAAATAGCTCTCGGGACGAGTGATTATAGATGAAAATAACGACCGCAGAAGGCACAATCGAAAAAGTCAGTGATTTTTTAATTTTTCATCCATCGCACCCAATATTTTCATCGTGTTTGCAAATAGTAAACTACCATAAAGTGATCCCACATCGACTTCCTATCAAAACCCACATTATTCTTATCCAAAACTGTACCAAAACATCAAAAATAGCCA
>QENJ01000099.1 GCA_013374505.1 Candidatus Methanophagaceae archaeon | reverse complement strand
TTCCACAAACGGAGTTTACAACTCTTAGCACCATATCCACGAACTGTTTGACTGTAAACCTGCTTAAAAGCTGTAGACCTCTTGGGCATCTGGGACATTGTACACGCCTGTGAACTCTCTTAGCGCTGCTTTAGCCTTTAATTCACTTATCACGAAGGTTATGTCAGTCCAGAAGCACATGGAGATGATTACAATCTTCAGCATCTTTATAGTCCAATCTAGCGGCTTTATTCCAAATTTAGACACTATTTTCCGCACTTCTCGTTGCTCGAATATCCCTAGTACGTTTCGCACTAACTCCCATCTTTTACCTTCTTCTGCAGGTACAAGTGGTGTTTTCATTTGAATTACCTAAATAAGTCTTAAAGCATGCCCCTTTATAAATCTTTCGGTTTTAAAGTCCGTATTCTAGGTACGGGTCGATTATACCTTGTCGTTTTGGGTGCCAACTATATATAACGTCGTTCCAGTTGATTGGGGGACGATGAGTTTGTGTTTTGCGGGTGGTTGGTGGAGGGGGCTAATTCTGTTTTCCATAGTGTTCCTTTAGCCTAATATTCCCCTTCCCTTTCTTTCCGTAATCTGGACACGCCTCGTTTGGGCAAAAGAATTCGTCTACGTTTACTTCTCCCATTTCGCTAATCCCTTAACATTTCCTTTTGAAACGCAGGGCATATATACTTTTCTGCAAAATTGGGACACAACCCGTAAAGGTTTCAAGGATAAAACAAATAGGTTTATCTGGTCAATTTTTCTGCTAACGATAGCTGCGGTTATATTCAGTTTAATAACACTATTTAACGTTCAGTCCACCACAAATCCTTCATCCTGGCTTAACCAGTATAGCATAAGTTTTAACGCTGAGCTTTTCCGCGAACTGCCTATTACAGCTATTTTAAGCACAATCGCTGGAGCTTTAGCTGCAATTTTAGCAATCGTCTCTGCAATATCGCAAATCATTATTTCAAACCTTTCGGAAAGGTATTCACCCTATATTTTGGAGATATACAAAAATGACCCAAAGACAATGAGAACTTTATTTGGCTTTGTAACTGTCATAACATTCTCTATTTTGCTTTTATTTGTAAACGCTTTTATTCATCTAACGCTTTTATTTATGCTGCTATCCGCCTTACTCTTTGGGTTTGTGTACTCTTTTTCATTATTCATCAAATATTTCCAGTTCATGTTTGAAATAATAAATCCTCTTGAATTTGCGTCTATTTTAGAAAAAAAAAGCTAAGAAACAGATCGAAAATCAAAACGAGAAGGAAATTCGAAATTACATTAGTTCTCTAGGGGATATATCTGTTAAATCGCTTCAACGAAATGAAGAAAGAGTATGTAATGAGTATATTCAAACTTTATACAATGTCTTTGATGAGTTTTTAAAGTTAAAAGAAGCGAATCCTGAGAAATACAAACCAGTCGTTATGAGCTATTATGAGGGAGATAATGCTAAAAATAACATCTTAGGTTATGTCTTAGATCAATATTCGAGAATTTACAAAGAAGCAGTCTTTAGAAAGGCTGAGGGAATAACAAGGGAGACCTACCTAAAACTGTCTTTTATTTTGGATAAGTGTTTTACAGAAAAAGATACGGATTTTGTTGAACAGATGCTAAGGACGGAGTATCTACTCTGTGAATTTACAATTGAAAACAAAGATAAATCAAGGTTCTATTTAATACATCATTTAACGGATGTTTTACAGATAGCATTATCTAAACAAGGCAGAATCGAGGATAAACACTTGGATAAATTCATCTCTTCACACCTTCTTGGAGTAACTCGGCTAATAATTGACCACGATGATTTTGAACTATTTAAAAGCGAGATTGACTATTTTTGTTTAGCGTTATCTATCCAATTTCCAGATAAACTTCAGGAAGAGATTAAAAACGATCTATATTTGTTTGAAGAAATGCCTCGAACGTTATACCAAAACGAAGAAATCATTAAAGAAATTGAAAGAAAAAGGAATGATTTACAATTTTTAATCAGGTATACTCTGTCAAAAGACTTTGAAAATAAAAAAGAGTTTGAAGAGAAGTTAGAAGAATTTGAGGAGCTTGTTATCGGAGATTTAGAAAAGATGAAGGATGAAACCTATTTCAAATCAAAAATCCTGAGAGAATCTGATGAGATTATCCCAGAAGAGTTAAAAAATGTTAAAAAAGAAATTGAAGATAGTATAAAGAAAGTTAAAGAGAAAATAGAAGGGAATGAGCATGAACTATGGAGCATTAAGCAGAGGCTGAGCGAACTTTATTTAAGTTCTAAAGTTCACAAAACCTTCTTTGTGATCGGTGCTTACATTTTGTTTAAAGGAAAAGAGGGAAAAATAGATGCAGAAAGATATTTAAAGGAATTAGGGGAACACACACATCCAGAAGACGCTCATGCCATTATTTGCAATGAAACATCGGTTACATTTAATCCTTTCTGGCTAACATATCTCCTGTTGTATGGCGATGTGAATAGTGGTTTTTGGCTTCATGATATGGGCGTTCGATTTGAAGGTTTTCATGGTACTACGGACTATGCCTATCAATATTATCTGCTTTGCATCGCAAAGAGCATTGAGAAAGGGAAAGATAATTTGGGATTGCCCCAAAATGACGATTTAGAGAAGATGCTGAAAGAAGACCGGACTTACGAACTGGAAGAATTATATCAGTTTTCGAATGGATTTAAAGGTAAATCCGAAGATTTGATAAAATATTGCGATGGTTTAATCGAAAAATCCGACATCTGGAATGATTTGTTTAAGAACAATGCAAAAGAAGCGTTGGAAAAAACTAAAGAATGGATTGATAAAACATCACAAGAATGTGAAAAAGTAAAAAAGGAAATAGAAACCATTTTGCCGTTGGACCCTGAAAAGGTAGCGAAATGTAGAGAAGATATTTCTAAGAGCTATAAAAAACGTAGCAAAATTCAAGAGGTGGTGCAAGTTAAGGAGTTTGATGAAGAAAGGGATAAAGAGCTTGAGTTTATTCAGATTTACAAAAGACCTTTAATTCCCAAGTATTGCCTTATTAAACCCTCATTTGTTGATTGTAGTACGCTTTGGTTTGACTTCGGTCGTGTTGTTGCAGTTGGAGAGATAAAATATTTGATCAAACGAATTTTAGAGGACGAAAGGATTGAGAGAGTTAGAATTAAAAATGCAGAGTGCGAAGAAATACTTAACGAGATTAAATCGGTTGCAGGTAATTTAAGAGAGCAAAATCACAAGCCTTCCGTTATTTTTATGCCTTTAGAGATTCGCACAGAGTTTCTGAAAAAAGACTTGCGGAAACTTTTGAGCATTTGAGGATAGATGATGATACAGAATTAAAAGTGATACACTCATCAAACCTTACTCCTTTTGAAGATATTATAGTTCTGGATAAAACCGCGGGAATTTGGACTTTTGAACCTGATGAAAAGACAGGAGAAAGATTAATTGTCGAAATAAACGATTATGATGCGGATAAGTTTAAAGTTGATCTTTTGGTTAAAACGGTGGTTAATTTTAGGATTGTGGATCCCAAAGCGATAAAAATTTTAAAATTGAACGAGGGAGTACAATAACCGTGTGAATATGGAAAGAAAGCGGTGCTTTGGTTTGAAAACGAAAAATCTTTGGCGCTATGTGTGCATCAAAGAATTCAACTGGGTAGAATTGAAAATATTTGGGTCTAAGCTCTTGAAATGATGAAAAAAAACGTTATATAGACCAAGGAAAAGACACGTCCATCAGCAGGTCCACCAACCTGTAACATCTTTGTTACCTAACAATATTGTTGGACAACATATGTGTTATATTATACGTGTGTCCGAGCGAATAAGATTAAGGCATTTCTAGCGGATGGCGGACTCGTGCGGAGATGGATAGTCTATTGGTTTTAGTTCTGAATGTGTGAACAGGTTTTTCCGTGTTTACATAGCAAGGGTAAAAAAACCTACAAGATTCCACGCGATTGAAACAACACTTTTTCGTTTTCAGAAAACGAAAACCTGTTTGTTCTTTTGGAAACGTTTTCTCGTGGAAATCTGTGTAATCTTGTAGTTCGCTAAATAATTCTTCTACTCAGCCACCGCTTAGCACATCAGGTACGATGTAATCCCCATATTCTTCTCTCGCTTTGATCAGCCTTTGCCTTTGCTCCTCAAACACCGTGAAGACGAGTTGCGGCGTATCATGAACATTAGTCCGGTAAAACTCTTCCACACGTGCAAGCTTAGCTAAATTCTCCGCAACCCTAACTGTGAACTGTTTTGTATAATCTTCTTCGGAATAGTCCTTGTTAAGCACCGCCTTGAACAGTTTCTTGAGGTCCTCGTACTTTGGTATCAGCCCAGTAGGTGTTTTTATTGCGTCCACTTCGCGATGTACTCGCAGTTCCAGCCATTTAAGCCACACCGCTTTATCTGTTTTGTCATTCGTGAAATTACCTTCCATATCTCTCAAAAAGTAATTCACGGAGAATATACAGGATGGATTCTTCATCTTACCAAACGCAAGATAATTTTCTATATATCTGCCTATTGGAATGGAAAGGAAATCAAGGTTCGACATGGGGTTGATCTTCCGTTCTCCTTCTTTGCCCAGCGTTGCGGCTGTCGTTTCCGACTCCAGTGCGGCACCCATCATAATAACGCCATGAGTCCAGCCAAACGATTCCTCAACCGGCACTTTCGTATCGGAATCCCTTCCACCATATAAAATCCCGCCTAATAGCACCCCTTCGGGATCGTCAAGCTTAGAGTCCCGATTGTCTAACATGTGCATGTCAAGAGTAAATCGTGCATTGGGATGTGAAGGTGTTATTTCGTTACCCTCAGCATCTTTCTTCCCCGGCTGCCAGTCTCCAGAGTGATTGATGCCGTTTTGTAGTGAATCTTCGTTATTACCGATCCAGTAGGGCGTTTTCCC
The DNA here is from genome assembly GCA_013374505.1 of Candidatus Methanophagaceae archaeon. GTDB lineage: Archaea > Halobacteriota > Syntropharchaeia > Alkanophagales > Methanospirareceae > QENJ01. Next base: position 3,173 of record QENJ01000099.1, on the reverse strand, counting down.
TTCCGTAACCAGTACATTGGAGAAAATAACCTCGCACGGAGTGTGGAGTTTGTCCCATATAATAGGGTCGTCTATTAAGTTCACGCCCTGTATAATCCCAAATATGCCCTTCTCCGGGTTGACTGCATGTATCATTCCAGCCTTTTCCCTTAAGTACGCTATATCATCGCCGACTATTGTTTCCCCGGGCAGCATAGATGTAGAGGTCTTTCCACAGAGCGATGGAAAAGCGCCTGCAAAATAAGTCACCCTCCCCTCGGGACCATGCACGCCCATGATAAACATATGTTCAGTCAGCCAGCCTTCTTTTGACGCACGATTTATTGCCGGCCGCATCGCTAATTTCTTTAGTCCTATGGTATTTCCGCCATACTGTGTATTCGCGCTATATACCGTTTCCGCTTCGAGATCTATATAAATTCTGCGTTTCGCTAGGTTCTTTGAGGTATTCCGCTCGTCCAGCATACCCGCAGAATGCACAAACTGGAAGAACTGTGCGGATTGCCCTTTTCTTTTTAACTCGTCATAGCCCGACCGGTACAGCAGGTTCTCCGAATGCGCTACATAGCATGAATCGGTTAGCTGAACAGCGGGAATTGAGAATTGTGAGTTGTGAGGCCCCAAACAGAAAAAAAGGATGTACAACTGGTGCCCACGCATGATGTCGTGCATAATATCATGTATCTCTTTGAGCCCCTCCGCCCTATCCATGGCATTTATACCTTTACCTAAATCCACACCCGGCGGCAGAAGGAACTTAGTATGTTTCTTATCCCTCGCCTGATCGTAAAAGCTATCAAAATGAACAGTATGCCCAGTCACATCGAGTTCCAGTTCCTCCCCTGCTCTTACCGCTTCCTCCCGGATGTATTGAATATCTTCCGGTGAATCGTTGCAGACAAATACTTTATCCGGATTACAAAGCTCAACATACCTAGCAATGAATTGATGAAGCTTTGGAATATCAAGCCCAATAAGTTTCTGGTAGTTTTTCGCACCTAAACGCTCCTTTAGCAGTTCCGCCGTTTTTTTTTCATTCATCTTTCGTTCCGCCTTTTCCCGCTCTCATTTTTACCTTGTCCCATTTCATAGACCAAAAGAGATAAGATTATTCGATTTATAAAGTTTTCGGGATTTTGTTTTGACAAATGATGTGAATATGAAGCGAATAAGACGACAAAAGTAGTTGCGGGTGTGAACTTGATAGTCCTTTTTTTGCTATTGTGTCTTTTAGTTGACTATTAATAAACCACCAGACCTAAATCTGAGATTGGGAAAAGAGTAAAATGCGTATAGCGATATTGAAGAAGGATAAGTGCCAACCGCGGAAATGCGAGTATGAATGCCTGAAATATTGCCCTATGGTGCGAACAGGAGCAGAGGCGATAGTCTTGGGTAAAAGCGGGAGGCCAGTAATATCCGAGGAAATATGTGAGGGATGTGGGATATGCATAAAGAAATGCCCTTTCGGTGCTATTTCAATTATAGGCTTACCAGAGGAGTTAAAAGGAGAGCAGACGCACAGATATGGTGAAAATGGGTTCGTTCTTTATGGCATACCAATTCCAAAAGCAGGTAAAGTAACAGGACTACTAGGTGAAAATGGCACGGGGAAGAGTACGGCAATAAAGATATTATCGGGGTTGCAAGTTCCGAACCTTGGGAATGTAGAGGCAGAAACAGGTTGGGATGAGATAATAAAGAAGTATGCCGGCTCGGAATTGCAGAATTACTTTGGTAAGCTGGCGAAGTCTAAAATTAAAATAGCGTATAAGCCGCAATATGTAGATGCCATTCCCGAATTCTTCGATGGCAAAGTCCATGAGCTACTGGAAAGAGCAGATGAAACTGGGGGCGCAAAACAGCTCGTGGATGCTTTTGAACTCGAAGAAGCATTGAACAAGAATATACAAGACCTGAGTGGTGGAGAACTGCAAAGGGTTGCGATAATAGCTTGTATGATACAAGATGCTGATTTTTACTTCTTTGACGAAATAACGCCCTATTTAGACATTTATCAACGTGTTCGGGTGGCAAAAGGCATAAAGGATGTTTTGAAAGATAAACCCGTGGTTATTGTGGAACACGACCTCGCTATCCTTGATATGGTCGCAGATTATGTACATCTAATATACGGTAAGCCCGGCGAGTATGGCGTAGTTACGATGCCGAAGGGCACGAATAGAGGAATAAAAGAATATTTGGGTGGTTTCTTGCATGCTGAGAATATCAGGATAAGAGAAAAGCCGATAGAATTCACTGCACATCCACCGCGGGAGATGCGACAAGCGAGGCCAATTTTCATCGAGTACGATAGATTTGAAAAGAGGTATGGCAAAGAGGGTTTCGTATTAGAGACGCAGCCGGGCAATATTGAGACCGGAGAAATGTTGGGCATAGTCGGTAAAAATGCCATTGGTAAAAGCACGTTTATGAAAGTATTAGCCGGTGAGATCGAGCCGACATCAGGGAAGATAGCGTTTGATATTACGATTTCTTACAAGCCGCAGTACATAAAAGGTGATTTGGATATGACGGTGAAGGATTTTATTTATTCGCTAAAACTAAGCGAAGCTGATGTTATTGATGTGCTACACCCATTAGGAATAGAGGAGATAGAGGAAAAGGAGATAAAAGAGCTCAGCGGTGGTGAATTGCAAAGCGTTGCGATAGCTGCATGTCTTTGCCATGAGGCATCTTTGTATATGCTGGATGAGCCGTCAGCACATCTGGATGTTGAGCAGAAGGTACGGTTGATAAAGACGATGAGGCGGTATGCCGAGCGAAGAGGCGTATCCATGTTGATCATAGATCATGACATATATTTGATAGATTTGTTAAGTGATCGGTTGATGGTTTTTGAAGGAGAGCCAGGAGTACGAGGTGATATAAAAGGCTGTTTCGTGATGCGAGAGGGCATGAATATGTTTTTAAAGGATTTGGGTGTGACCTTCCGGAGAGACGAAAGCACGCTTCGCCCAAGGATAAATAAGCTGGCCTCGTCAAAAGACAAGGAACAGAAGGAAACGGGGAAGTATTATTATTTGTGATGGTGTGGGGATCGCAAAAGTTAGTACACATGCTTTCGAGGGCACAATCGAATTTTCTAGTGATATAAGTAGAAACCTCTTTCCCCATCAAAAAATCTTTTGAAAGATAATTCTAGGAGAACC
>QENJ01000252.1 GCA_013374505.1 Candidatus Methanophagaceae archaeon | reverse complement strand
ACGCGGTCGTGACAGTTTCGACCTTTTGCTTTGACGTACTTGTGCCCTCGATAAAAGATATAGTTGCGTTTACAGCTCTTCCATCACCACCACCCATGAATAAAACTACCAAATCGCTCGCATTTACCGTTAATCTTACCTTTCCATCCCCCTCGAACGAGAAAACATTGCTTATGTTCATCCAGTCGCTCCAGTTCGTTAGAGAATCATTAGCGTGCACTTCGAGCTGCACCTCAGCCCCGTTTATCATCCCCCCTTCCGGTGCCGTGACGAAGAATAATGCACTATCACCCACATTTTCCGTGCTATCATCTACAAATACATTCGCCACGTTCGCATCCCCGCCCATCTCTATCCTTATCTTCGCACTTTCGTTTGCCGTTCCGTTTCCACCGAGTGATACGTTCACGGTACAGTTTTCCTGATAGTTCATTATCGGCGCAGTCGCTTTTACTGCCAGTTCTATCTCCTCTGTCGTATTTGTCCCCAGTGCTTCCTGTGATAACCTCGAGAATTCAGGAGATGTCGTGTTCACAATGAAGGATACAGTCACTTTGCCGGTATTTCCGACCAGATCCCCCGTGTACACATCCACAGTGTTCACACCTTCGCTCGCAGTCAGCTTTATTCGCGCACTTCCGCCATCGGTAGTGTTACTAGTGGCGTTATCGCTCTCGTTAGCGTGACCCGCGGAGTGAAACGAAATATTCGCCCCTCCGTTCAGCCGATAGCTCCAGTTCAAATTGGATATATTCCCTTCAGTAGTTGCTACTAGCGCTATCTCTGTTGAGGTATAAGTCCTACCCTCCTCGGGCGAGACAAGCACAACTACCCCAGGGTGCGCAGAAGTAATATCCGCACCCCCACATGTGGATACAAGCAGTGCTACTGCTATCAGACAAAATCCTATTAGTTTCCCCATTTTGACTGTTGGTGTCCAGTGGATGTTTATATGTGTAGTATATACATACTATAGGTCGTTATAAACTTTTTTGGTATGATGACATCTGAAGAAGCTTTCAAGCTATCGGAAGACTAAAAGCATAAGTGCCCACGCAATAGAAGGTGTTATAACACTAAATGAATGCGTTAATTGACTTCGCATTAGGCAAAGAAAAAGCGGATCTCGTGCTGAAAAATGTAAACCTCGTGAACGTATGTAGTGGCGAGATATACGAAACAGACATTGCGATTGCTCGTGGTTTGATAGCAGGATTGGGCAGATATAGCGGAAGAGATGAGATTGACGCGCGGAATCGCTATGCAGTCCCAGGATTGATAGACGGGCATACACATATAGAAATGAGTATGCTTTCGGTGTGCGAGTTTGCAAAAGCGGTTGTATCCCGCGGGACAACTGCGGTTGTTGCGGACCCACATGAGATAGCCAATGTCTTAGGTATCGAAGGGATAAGAGCATTTTTAGAAGAGGCGAAATCTACCGCCCTAAAAGTATATTGTATGGCCCCTTCGTGCGTACCTTCAACTGCGCCTGCTCTTGGGCTTGAGACCTCAGGTGCCGTGATCACGCATGAACAGATAAAGGAATTGCTGCGGACGGATGGAATTATCGGTCTGGCAGAGGTGATGAACTACGGCGGTGTTATAGCAAAAGAGGAAGAGGTGTGGAAGAAGATAGAAGCTGCACATGAGTTAAAAGTACCAATAGATGGTCATGCTCCGCTACTCAGCGGTAAAGAGCTAAACGCATATGTATTAAGTGGTGCGGGTTCAGACCACGAGAACACGTCTTATGAAGAAGCGCAGGAGAAGCTCCGGTTGGGTATGCGTGTGATGGTGAGGGAAGGTTCAGCGGCAAAGAACCTGGAAGATATTGCGCCTTTATTAAAGACCGTAGCTACAAGGCATTGCATGCTTGTCACAGACGGCGACCGAACGCCACGCGATTTACAGTACGCGGGTTATTTAGACTTTGTCTTAAGAAGAGCCATTGAACAGGGTATAGATCCCGTGAAAGCAGTGCAGATGTGCACGATAAACACTGCGGAATGGTTCAAACTCGACAATAAAATAGGCAGCATATCGCCGGGTAAAATCGCGGACATCGTGTTGTTAAAGAATCTGGATAAGTTTGAAGTAGAAAGTGTGATAGTGAACGGGAAGACGGATTTCGCCACGTCACCGCATGGATATAAGTACAAATACCCACGTTATGGCGAAAGTGTAAGGATAGCGCATGTAAAACCTGATGCTTTTGTGATACCGCAAGAAGGCGGAGCAAAAAAAACGCGGATTATCGGTTTGATACAAGGCGAACTTCTGACTGAGGAACTCGTGGAGGAAGTTAGCGGTATAGACACAGCACGCGATATAATAAAGATTGGTGTGCTCGAACGGCATCAATACTCCGGTAATATCGGTTTGGGCTTTGTAAAAGGGTTTGGCTTGAAGGCCGGTGCTGTCGCTTCCACTATTGCTCATGACGCGCATAATATTGTCGTTATCGGTACAAACGAAGAGGATATGGCTCGCGCGTGCAACCGCTTGAAAGCGATAGGAGGGGGAATTGTTTTGTGTAGCGGTAACGAAATAACGCGGGAGTTGGAACTGCCTATTGCAGGACTTATGAGCGATAAAGGGCTTGATCATGTGATAAGGAAACAAAAAGAGCTGGAAGCTAAAATTGCTGAGATGGGTTGTAAATTGCAAGCGCCTACTATTACTATGTCGTTTCTCGCTTTGCCGGTTATACCGAAACTGAAGATTACGGATCGGGGATTGGTGGATGTGGAGAAGCGGAAGGTAGTGGGGATATTCTTATAAATGCTCACTATACTCCCGAATTATATCTTTCAACTCATCACAACCCGAATACGCTTTACACACAACACCCGCTTTGCCACGTACATACGCCGAAATCTGCTGTTCATGCTCTCGTTTATACACGCACAATACTGGAATGCCCAGATTAACAGCATCTGCTATTTCCGCACCGACTCCCAGACTCGGATTCGTTATTTCGGCTATCACAATATCCGCCTCTTTCAGCCACCCGTAATCACGGTCGTGAATCTCGCTATCCGTAAGTCGTGATTCATCTTCCATAAACTTTTCGCGGGTTTGATGCCGGCTTATCACCGCCATACCTTGCGCTTCTAATATGTCCGGTATCTTTCTCAGTTCCTCCTGCGCGAGTTTTTCGAATCCGCCACGCATCGAGCACGAGAAGAAGACTCGCTTTGGCGCGTTCGTGTATTTCATGTATTAAACACCAAAACCGGTATAGTTAGTATATTATAGTTACAGTGAAGAAAGTAGAAATCCTATCACCGGTCAGAGGTCGTGAGTCGCTCAAGCCGGCCGTGGAAAACGGAGCAGATGCCGTCTATTTCGGCGTGGGCAAGTTCAATGCAAGAAGACGTGCCGAGAATTTCAATTTCGAGGAACTCAGGAATGCCGTAGAATACGCTCACGATAATGGCGTAAAGGTATACGTTACGTTTAACACCCTTATAAAGAACCACGAACTCCGAGAGTTCTTCGATAACATCTCAGATGCCTATTCCCGAGGCATAGATGGCATAATAATCCAGCACATCTCGTTTACGCGCCTTCTTAAGGATACGTTCTCAGACCTGCGAATCCATATATCCACGCAGGCAGGGATAACGAATTTCCACTACTCGGACTTACTTTCCGGTGCGGATAGAGTTACACTTCCGCGTGAGTTTTCGCTTGTACAGGTACGAGACTTTGTCGCGAAGATCGGGATAGATACTGAAGTATTTGTTCATGGTGCGTTATGCTTCAGCTACAGCGGTCAGTGCCTCTTCTCCAGTTTCTTGGGCGGCAGAAGCGGCAACCGAGGCGTATGCGCACAGCCATGCAGGAAGAGATACAACAACAGTTACCTGCTGAGTACAAAGGACTTATGCCTTGCCGGACAAATTCCGGAAATAATAGAGTCGGGTGTTAGCGCGTTAAAGATCGAGGGCAGGCTCAGAAGTCCACGTTATACCGCACTTGCCACTAGAGTCTACAGCCTAGCCGCGGATTCCTATTACGCAGGTGATTTCCGGCTGCCTGAACGAGAACTCAAAGACCTTGCGCTTGAATTCAACCGTGAATTTACCGTAGGATATATGTTTGGAGCACAAGAGATTATAGCCTGTGACAGCCCGAAGAACCGCGGCGTTTTTCTGGGCGTGATTGCAGAAGACACCACGCTCAAACTGAGTGAATGTCTATCAGTTGGTGACGGAATCGGGATCTGGACTAAAGACGGAATTGATGGCGCAGTCATAAAGAAGATAGAAAAAGACGCTGAATCTGTTGCTTCCGCGGATTCCGGTGATACGATAAAACTGTTCATCCGTGCGGAAGAAGGCGATAGAATCTACAAGACTTCATCTAAAAAGAAGACGTACTATGCACCGGTGAACTCAAAACCCAAAATTAACATGCCCCGCAGGTCAAAGCCACGGGTAATAATACCGGAAATCGAAACTGCAGGATCTGACATGGAGATTTTAGCAAAGGTATATTCCAAAGAGGATGTGAAAGGCGCGTTAAAGGCAGGTGCGAATTCTGTTTTTTACTCGATCTTTGCTCCGGATTTTCGTGATAGCAATGCGCTACCGTATATCCCGCGGATTATCTATGAATCCGAAGCAAAGGATACCATAAGAATGGTGAAAGACTCTGAGTCGGTACTTCTTGGAAACATTGGGCTTATATCCGTGCTATCGAAATCAAACACACGCACGGTTTATCTCGATTATTCCGCTAACGTCTTCAATGACATAGACATGGCTTTTATTAAGCGATACCGGGCGGTTCCGATAGTATCTCCTGAACTTAATTTAGCGGAGCTATTAGAGTTCAAGAGCACAAATTTCGCGGTTTTCGTTCATGGCAGACCAGTTCTTATGAACACAAAATATCCGCTGAAAGAAAGTTCGCTGAAAGACGATAGGGGGTTTGTTTTCCCTGTGCGCCAGGAACACAATTACACACAGATACTGAACAGCTTACGCATTGGTCTTTTCAACGACATAACAAAACTCAGTGGCATAAACAAGTTCTTCTTTGACCTTACAGACGGTAATGCAGAAAGGATAATTCGTCTGTACAAGGGCATCCTTGATGGGCAGACGGTGAAAAAGTCCGTGAGACGGAAGCATACGCGAGGGCATTTTTACCGAGGTGTTGACTAAACGCTTTTTACGTGTATTTCGGCTAAACAGGATTGAAAGTGGTAGCTGTTGCTACAAACGGTTGCAGCAATACCGAAATGTCCGCTTTAAAGTTGTGCAATATTCACAATTCCCAGAAGATAGAGTAATGTAATCAGTAGGGGTTGATGAATCAGGTAAATCAGTAATGAATGCCGCCCTAAAAAACCGAATGATCGTATAATAGTGGATTTAGAAAGGTCACGGAGGTTGAATTTCCGCGTGGCACCGGGATATAACGAATTACCAACGAATATACCAATTAGAACTACTCCAAACCATGGAATAATCGGGAAGAAGTCAACAGCACAAACGTTGTCCGGCGTGAGTCCTAACCAAATTAACCAGGGAAAACCAAAAGTGAGGTCCTTCAAATATATTCTGAGTGATATGAAAACAATCCCCAGTAACAGATTCCAAAAGCGTAATTTCAAAAAGGGGTATGCCAGAATAATCGAAATTCCGATTAAATGCAGCACACCAAATACAACAAAACAGTCTCTCAAAAAGATATAAGTCATTAAGGTAATAACTAAGCCCCATGAAAAGACTTTAAAACCCCTTTTTAGATATTTCAGGTATATCTTCCCCTGTATAGTCTTAGTTCGTGAAAAACTAAGCGTTAGTGATATACCAACCAAAAGGATGAAGATTGTAGCAGTTGCACGTGCAAAAAATAACCAAAAACCAGAATGTAAATTGAGATTGTAAACACCTAAATAGTTTAGATCATAAAGTAAATGGAAAAGTATCATCATGATTATCGCAAGTCCACGCAGAAAATCAATTTCCCAAAACCGCTTTTCTAAATTCTTAGCCATCTGGTGTGTGTCTGAGTAATATATCGCCTAATTTCGTTAGTTACATCGCACCCCTTTCATCATCTTAGCCCTTCTCTTCTATTTAAGACATAGGACCTAATTCGTTTAGCTGCGATGAATCCACATGCCTCTTCGCCGTGCCCACACACTATACGGCTTGTTTTTTCCATGACTGCAACTTTCGCACCCTTATGTTTTTAATAGTTCCTCTTGGCGCGGCAGATGAGGGGCGGGTGCGTCCAGTCAGCAATGACTTTATTATCCACAAGCGCCACGAATGCAGCTACAAGTGTCGTCTCCCCGGTGCCACCGTTTCCACTCGCGATTGCTATGATCATTGCGCGGTCTGCCCTACTTTAGAGTGACGGGTAAGATGGTCACTTTAATAAAAAAATAAAAAAAAGGAGACTTGAAGACGCGATATTACTTATCCCGTGCAAACGCAACCCAAGTTTCCGTTGTCGAGACTGCTCTACTTTCGTGAAGGAACTCTTCGATTACTTTTGCGTCTTCCGCCTCGTAAATCCATATTGCATCATATCTGCCCAGCGTATGATACACTTCCAGGAACTTTACGCCCTTAGGCGGATTCTTAAGTATTTCGTCTCCAAATTTCCCCGCTTCTTCTATCATACCAGAATTTACTCTCACGCATGTTATAAATAACATTTTTTATATCACCAATATACCCGTTATAGCTTAGGGTATAAATAACTTTCGATTGTCGTGATTGCGATTATGCCAAACGCTATTTGGCTGCTCAATGTTCACTCCGAGGGATAGAGTGTTTTAATACACGCAGGGTTCCTTGTCAATACATTTCTGACAGATATGATGCCTACGAGCTTGTCATCTTCCATCACAGGTATCCTTCTTACGCCAGTCTCTGCCATAAGTTCGCACGCTCTTTCCTGTGGTGCATCCTGTTCGATGGTAATCAATGGAGAGGACATTACCTCTTTTGCTTTGATTTCACTTGGTTTTCTATCCGCCAATGTTACTTTTAACGCTATGTCTCGGTCTGTGACTATCCCCACAGGCTTACCGCCTTTTGTTATCACCACACTTCCTATTCCCATCAATTCCATATCCTTCGATATTTTAGTGATCGGTGCGTCTACATCCGCAGTGACAACTTTCGGGGTCATTATATCCCCAACCTCTAACAGTTCCATCGTCATGTCCCTTTTCTCCTTTTTATTACTCACTCAATTATTGAGATGAGTTCTCACACTTTATTCCGCTAAAATAAATATTTCCGTACGTGCAATGGTTCTCCAGTCAGTATATTCCTAAGACTTACGATGCCCACGAGTTCCCCATCGTCAATCACAAGCAGTCTTCTTATGCCCTTTTCTATCAGGACCTTGCAGGCACCCATAATTGATGCGTCCACCTCGATTGTCACAAGAGGGGAAGCCATTATCTCTTTCGCTTTTACTGTATCTGGGTTTCTATTCGTCATTATCACTTTTATCACTATATCGCGATCGGTAACCACCCCTACCGGGTTACCTTCTTTTGTTATGACCACACTACCTATTCCCGACCGTTTCATGCACTTCGAAATCGCCGCGATCGAAACGTCTTCATCTTCCGTAACCGCGGGATATGTCATTACATCCTTAACTTCTAATAAACCAGCCATCTTCTTCTTTCTCCTTCCTTTTTGCTACATGCACACCTTTATATAAGCATTCATAACACATATTTTCTCACTTGTACTGGCTCACCGGTCAATACATTTCTAATACTCACAATACCCACGAGTTTACCGTTCTCAATCACAGGCACTCTTCTTATGCCCTCTCTTGCCAGCAACCCACATGCTTCTTCTACTGATGCGTCCGCATCTATCGTGATCAACGGCGATGACATTATCTCCTTCACTTTTATCTCGTCAGGATTTCTATCCTTCATCATCACCTTTTCTGCTAGGTCATAGTCAACTGCTATCCCCACGGGTTTACCTTCTTTTGTTATTACTACACCACCTATTCGCGACAATTGCATGTGCTTCAGTATTACACCGACTGAAGCATCTTCATCTTCGGTGATTGCTGGAAAGCTCATTATTTCCTTAACATTCATCTCGCCTGTCCCACCCCCTCCATTTTTCTTATTTTATACGCTCTTTAT
>QENJ01000251.1 GCA_013374505.1 Candidatus Methanophagaceae archaeon | reverse complement strand
CGGCGTATTGATCACCATCTGTATCCGACCATTGTAGATGTCGTCAGTTATATTAGGGCGACCCTCGTGCAGCTTCAGCGCCAGATCGGATGCAACACCATTTTTATCCAAAAACGCTTTCGTACCCTTTGTTGCAAGTATCTGGAACCCTAATTTTTTTAGTCTGGTTGCGACCTCAAGGATATCTTTTTGATCGCTATCAGTAACAGAAATCAGCACTGTTCCTTCAGCGGGTAATTTCATACCCGCAGCTTCCTGCGCTTTGTAAAACGCCAACCCAAATGAGGATGCAATACCCATCACTTCGCCCGTACTCTTCATCTCAGGTCCCAGTACAGGATCAACATCATGAAACATATTGAAAGGGAACACAGCTTCCTTCACACCGAAATAAGGTAACTCCTTTTTGACCATATCCACCGTGAGCAGATCTATCAACTTTTTACCTAACAGCACCTTAGTTGCTATTTTTGCTATCGGAACGCCAGTAACCTTACTCACTAACGGAACGGTTCGAGACGCACGAGGGTTTGCCTCTAATATATAAACCTTCCCATCGGCTATTGCATATTGGATATTCATGAGTCCCACGACCTGTAGCGCATCAGCGATTTTCTTTGTATAGTCCTCTATTACCGCAAGATTACGTTTTGAAATATTACGCGGTGGGATTACGCATGCGCTATCTCCCGAGTGTACCCCTGCAAGCTCTATATGTTCCATTACTGCGGCAACATAGACGTCCTCGCCATCTGCAATGGCGTCCACCTCTGTCTCGATCGCGTGCTCCAAGAATTTGTCAATTAACATCGGATATTCGGGACTAACATCGGCCGCAGTTTTTGCATAATCCAGCAGCATCTTATCGTCATACACCACTTCCATGCCCCGTCCACCAAGCACAAAAGAAGGTCGCACCATCAAAGGAAATCCGATCTCCCGGCCAACTGCAAGCGCCTCCTCTACTGACCGCGCAGTGCCGCTTTCCGGTTGTGGAATACCGAGCTTTGTTATTACGTCCTTGAATAGCTCCCGGTCCTCAGCCAAATGTATACTATCTGGACTCGTGCCCAGAATCGTTACCCCTGATTCATAAAGCTCCCTTGCTATATTAAGTGGTGTTTGTCCGCCAAACTGCACTATTATGCCATCGGGCTTCTCCTTATCGTAAATGCTTAGCACGTCCTCGACTGTTAGAGGCTCGAAATAAAGCTTGTCTGAAGTGTCGTAATCGGTGGATACCGTTTCGGGGTTGCAATTGACCATTACCGACTCAAGCCCCTCCTCTCGTAATGCGAACGCAGCATGAACACAGGTATAATCAAACTCTATGCCCTGGCCTATGCGGTTCGGTCCACCGCCTAAAATCATTACCTTGCGCTTGGGCGAGACAGTAACCGAATCGTCAGCATTGTAGGTTGAGTAATAGTAAGCGGCATCCGCACCGCTTACCGGCACAGGTGCATATGCTTCCTTCTTCCCTGCGTTGAGACGTTGTGTACGTATCTGCGGTTCCGTCATGCCCAGCAGTTGTGCGATGTATCTGTCCGAAAATCCATTTTCCTTTGCTCTTTTGAGCATGTCATCTGGCAGGTCTTTGCTGCGGAACTTCTTCAGCTCTTCCTCAAATTCTACCAGCTCTTGCATCTGGCTGATAAACCATCTACCGATCTTAGTCATCTGATAAAGCTCTTCGACTGACATACCTTTGCGTAAAGCTTCATAGATCAAGAAAATGCGCTCACTCGAAGGATCGGCTAATCTCGTCTTGAGTTCTGGAAGAGAAAGCGCTGCAAAATCATTTACGCCACCAATACCGTATCTTTTGGTCTCAAGAGAGCGAATAGCCTTCTGGAACGCCTCTTTGAAATTCTTACCGATGCTCATCACCTCGCCCACGGCTTTCATCTGCGTCCCTAGTACGTCTTGCGTCTGTGGGAACTTCTCGAATGCCCACCTAGCGAATTTAACGACTACGTAATCACCACTAGGCGTATATTTGTCAAGTGTGCCTTCTTTCCAGTAGGGTAGTTCATCAAGGCTTATACCAGTAGCGAGTTTCGCTGATATGCGCGCGATAGGGAACCCAGTAGCTTTTGATGCTAATGCAGATGATCGTGAAGTGCGTGGATTGATCTCTATAACCACCACTCTGCCATTTTCCGGGTTATGCGCAAATTGTACGTTTGTCCCGCCCAATACGCCAATAGCATCAACGATCCTGTAAGAGAGCTCCTGTAACTTATTCTGCAGCTCTTTCTTTACCGTTAGCATCGGCGCTACACAAAAACTATCGCCCGTATGCACGCCCATGGGATCTACATTTTCAATAAAACAGACAGTAATCTTAGTTCCTTTTTTATCGCGGATCACTTCAAGTTCGAGTTCTTCCCAGCCTAAAACCGATTCCTCTATGAGTACCTGACCTATTAAGCTTGCCGATATACCGCGAGTAACAATTGTCTTCAATTCTTCTACGTTGTATACAATCCCGCCGCCGGTTCCACCCATTGTGTATGCCGGTCTGACGACCACAGGATAACCCAATTCCTGTGCTATCTTCTCTGCTTCCACGACCGAATAAGCTGGGGAACTCTTTGGCATTTGAATATCCAGCTTTGCCATGGTCTCTTTGAATGCGATACGGTCTTCACCGCGTTCGATCGCATCCGCTTCTACGCCTATCATCCTAACACCGTATTTGGCCAGTATCCCGCTTTTACTGAGTTCCGCAGAGAGATTTAGCCCGGTCTGACCTCCAAGGTTGGGCAGCAACGCATCTGGTCGCTCCTTTGCTATTATCTGCTCCACGTTCGCCACAGTAAGCGGTTCGATGTACGTCCGGTCAGCCATTTCCGGATCGGTCATAATGGTCGCGGGATTGGAATTCACCAACACGACTTCGTAACCTTCCTCTCTTAGCGCTTTGCACGCTTGCGTACCCGAATAGTCAAATTCACAGGCTTGACCAATGATAATGGGGCCTGAGCCTATTACCAGTACTCGTTTGATGTTTTCGTCTTTTGGCATATTCTTGATAAAACTAAATAATTCTCATTATAAAAAATGTTTCCTTGAGATTCGCGTTGTGAAACTTTCTCCCTTATGTGGGGTACACTACATCAGCCCGTAATGCCTCGGATGCAAAAGCAAGTGCGGCATAAACCCCTTCCTTTGTTATACGAGGATGCTCATCAATGATTTGCTCTACAGTTTCACCGGCTGCCAGTTTTTCCAATATTAATTCTACTGTGACCCTCGTACCTGTGATCACCAGCTTGCCCTCATCACTGTCGGGTCAGACTTAATAATGTGCCGCCACTCTTTTACCCTTGTCTTTTACCTCGGTATTAAATAATCATTGTTTTTTGCACCAATAAAAATCAATGGTGTCCATAAATACAGGATAGTATCCTAATATATAATCTTTTCGGGTACTACGATATCATAAAGTTGATTCTTCCGCTCTGGTAGTTTTTACATGAGAATTTGTGTAATCTTTGATAAATGCGGACGCTCCGCATTCAACGCGCCCCTCATGTAATCTGCTACAGCAGATAATGGAGCTATTGTGTTTTACCCATACAAAATAGCGAAAGAACCTTTTTAATTTTGTAGACTTCACCTACATGAAGCTCTTTCTCAATGTCTCCGCAGAATGCGGGCTCAAATATCCTGGTGCTATATCTAGCATGGTAAAAGCACCCTTGCGCCCCTCCTTACTCAGTCTAAATGCTGCTCTTGCGCACGCGACCAAAACATTTGCTGTGAACTCAGGGTTACTCTCCAATTGACACCGGTACTCGAGTATTTGCTTATTGCCCTCGCCTGTCACGCCAGAAGTAAGTACAAAACCGCCATGAGGCAGTTTAGAATGTTCTTCCAACATCGCCTCTTTGCTGATGAACAATACTTCCGTATCATATTCATCATAATAATGTGGCATGGTGGCTATATCCTTTCTTATTCGCTCTATATCCGCCCCTTCTTCAGCAACAACATAAACTAAGCGTTTATGCTGCTCTCTTTTGGCAAACTCTGGCGTTTCTCCGGTTCTTACACGTTGTACTGCTTGTTCTATCGGGATAGTGTACGCACGAGCGTCCAGAACACCTTTGACCTTCCTTGCCGCGTCGGAATGCCCCTGGCTAACACCTTCGCCCCAAAAGGTGTACTGCTTGCTTTGCGGTAGAAATGCATCACCTAAGACCCGCATCAGAGAAAAGATCTCGGGATCCCAACCTGCAGAAATTACATGGACATGTCCCCTCTCTTTTGCGATTGAATCCATTTTCTGGAAGTAGCTCGGGATTTCCGCATGCATATCAAAACTGTCAACCGTATTGAATCTCTCGGCAAACTTTGGACCCTGAACCGGAATGTCTTCCTTTGAGCCGCCGCAGAGAATCGCCACATCTATTTGAATATCTTCTGGTTTTTCATCAATATGAAATACCGGAACCTCTTTTAGCTCTTTTCTTACTTGTTCAGGTCTTCTGGTTAAAACCGCTACTAACTCCGTATCGGCATTTAGTTTTGTTGCCTCTTCGACCCCTCTGCCCACGTTCCCATAGCCCACCAACGCAATATTTATCTTTTCCATGATTCTAGCCAGCCGTTTAGAAATTTATAACACAGGAATAGTGACTTGAACTCATAGTGTCAGCCCCTTTTCCTTCAGATAGTTCTTTATCTCGCCTACCGTATACGTTCCGTAATGGAAAATACTCGCTGCCAGGCATGCGTCCGCCGCACCATTAACAAAACCGTCATAGATATGCTCCATATTCCCGACACCACCGGACGCAATTACAGGAATGTCAACAGCTTCTGCAATTGCTTTTGTAATGGGTATGTCATATCCGTCTGTCGTACCATCCCTATCCTTAGAAGTCAGTAATATCTCCGCAGCACCGAGCGCCTGCACCTCTTTTGCCCACTTTATCGCATCAATTCCTGTGTACTCGCGCCCACCGTAAATTACGACATCATACCATGCACTCGTTCCATCTTCTAATTGCACCTGCGTTTTGTCTTTAGCATCCTCTAACTTACGTTTGCAGTCAATTGCAACTACGATACGATTTCCAAATCTAGCGGCTGCTTCTTTTATTAGCTCGGGGTTCTTAACCGCTGCGGTATTCGCGCCTACCTTATCAGCGCCCGCATCAAACACCTTTTCAAAATCCGCTATGCTCTTTATCCCGCCACCTACGCATAAAGGAATGGATACTTGCTCGGCTATTTGCTCTACCATTGAGACCATTGTGTCCCTTCTATCCACGGACGCGGAAATATCGAGAAAAACGAGCTCATCCGCACCTTGTGCATCGTATCGCTTTGCTAATTCAACCGGGTCGCCGGCATATTTGAGATTCTCAAATTCTATGCCCTTTACTACAACTGCCTTACCCTGCTCATCGAATGTTGTATCAAGGCAAGGGATTATTCGTTTTGTCATTTCTGTTCTCCTATTTTGATCTATAATTTTATTTGTATAGGATGTATAATATATCGTTGGTAAAACTTTCTTATTGTGATTTCCCGAAAAGTGTTTGTTTAGCTAACCACAGATTACACAGATTTTTACACCACCTTTCTTTCCCAAAGGAACTTTGATCAAAGAAACGTATAATTTTTGATAAAACAGAGACATTTTAAAATGTTGAATTTGGGATTTGAGGTTACATAAAACACAACAAAAACATTTGATGAAATAGTTTTCTGCGTAAATCTGCGTAAATCTGCGTCCTAAAG
This sequence comes from Candidatus Methanophagaceae archaeon, assembly GCA_013374505.1. Taxonomy (GTDB): domain Archaea; phylum Halobacteriota; class Syntropharchaeia; order Alkanophagales; family Methanospirareceae; genus QENJ01. Next base: position 2,427 of record QENJ01000251.1, on the reverse strand, counting down.
CGTTAGAACTTGTACTTTATATACAAAAAAATAAAAAAAAGAAACTCAGTGGACTGCGTTTACACGAAATCCAACTGAGCGTATACTTGCTTATCCTTGAAATACTTCAACGACATCGCACCCGATGGGCAATACGAGGCGCAACTTCCACAGCCTATACAGCCATCACCCGTCTTCGCTACCCTTTTCACACCGCTTACTACCGTAGCCACACCGAAAGTAACCACAGGCACTGGCTCGTCTGTCAGCTCTAAGGCATCAACCGGGCACATATCCACACACACACCGCACCCTGCACATATCAGCTCGTCCACTACAGAAGTAACCGCAGGCGTCTCAAGGAAGTTCTTCGCAAGCAACACATTTGCCCGTGACGCAGCCGCTGTGCTCATCGCAATGCACTCATCTATCATTGCCGGATAAACCGCTGAACCACAGATGAACACACCCTCGTTTATCGTATCCACTGGCGTTAAGACCATCTTCGGACGTTCCTGTGCCTCCATAAAGAACCCTTTTCTAAGTGGTATGTTGAACATCGTGCTCAGTCGCTCGTTCTCATCTGCAGGCACCATTGGCGTGCTTAGCACTACCTGATCAGGTTTTATCTGCACGTCGTCGTTAAAGATCGTGTCGAATACCGAGAGAATACCACTACTAAATACGGGTGGCTTCTTACTGTCATATCTTAGGAATAACACTCCTTTCTCTCGCGCCTCTTTGTATATCGCTTCCCACTTACCGTAGGTCCTAGTCTCCTGATACAACACGAATACGTTTGCGTCCTGGTTCTTCTCTTTCACTTTTAACGCGCTGCTTACCACTTCGACACTGGTAGATTTTGCATTAATAACGCCTTCTGTCGGCCCCATGTCCTGAACAAACGCGATAGTCCCTGCACCATATTTACCGGCCTTCCGGAATTCGGTCAGCGTTACCACCTTGTTGTCCTTACCATATCCAAGGTATCCTTCGGGCACAAACTCCTTCGCACCGGTTGCGATTACACAAGCACCGAATTCGATCTCGTCATCCACACCGTCACCGACTATTCGCGCCTTAAACGAACCCGCTCTTCCACGGACATCTTCTTCTTTCGCTTTCGTATAGACCTTTATCCGTTCGTTACTCGTTACTTTATCTACAAGTCCTTTTAAAACGTCAGAAGCTTTTTCGCCAGTCTGTAACTCCGTGAATTCTTTCAAACCGCCGCCAAGCTCCGGTGCTTTTTCTACCAGACATACTTCGTAGCCGGCATCCGCAATTCCCTGTGCTGCGGTCATTCCAGATACTCCACCACCGATGACAAGTGCTTTTGGTATCACAGGATACCGCTCAATCTGAATCTCATCAAGATACTTTGCGCGCGCTACTGCCATCCTTAGCAGACCCGCCGCCACGTCTGTCGCTTCCGCCTTGTCGTGCACCCACGCACACTGTTCCCGTAAGTTCACGAACTCGAGTAGATACGGGTTCAAGCCAGCATTGGCACAGGCGTCTCTGACAACATCCTCATATTCTCGCGGTGAACAGCCCGCAAATACGATTCTGTTCACACCTTGATCCACGATTCCACTCTCTATCGCTGCCATCGCATCTTGCATCGTGTTCGTCTCGCTGTTCACCAGCTCAACGCCTTTAAATCCTTGCACTTGCTCCGCAACCGCGGCTATATCTACTGTCTGCGCTACTGCGCCTTCACAGCCACAGATAATAACGCCTACCTTTGGTGGCACATCGCCCACTTCTATGTATTTCCTATCTTCCTGTCCCGGAATAGGCTCAGTTCGCTGTGAAAGAACCGCAGCTTTTAATGCCGCGCCACTCGCTAATCCCACGCTTTCACGCACTTTCATCGGCGCCGTTGCCGTTCCACAAGCGAAAACTCCCGGTACACTCGTCTCCAACGGACTCGTGATACTTGTATCAATATATCCGTATTTATCGGTCTTTACGCCCGTTATCTCCGCAAGTCTGCCTAACGTCTTTGACGGTAGGAGACCAACCGCGAGAACTACCATATCGAGTTCTAACTTATCTATCGTGCCTTTCGCTACATTTTCGAACCTTACCGTCAGAGCTTCACCCTCTGGTATTACCTCGGGTGTTCTCGACCTTATGTAATGCACACCGTATTTATCCTTCAACTCTGCGACCAGGTCTACATCCTTGCCAAACACCCGTACGTCCATGTAGAATACGTAAACGTCTATATCAGGGTATCGCTCTTTTACTACCCATATCTCTTTCGCTGTGTACCCACAACACGCAGTAGAGCATATCTCGTTCTCCACGCACCGTGAGCCCACGCACTTGATGAATCCTAACTTCTTCACGGGTTTACCATCTGATGGTCGCACAAGTCCGCCACTATCACTCACAGTCGCACCCTTGAGTATGCCTTCAAAATCTAACGAAGGTACAACG
>QENJ01000250.1 GCA_013374505.1 Candidatus Methanophagaceae archaeon | reverse complement strand
ACGTATAGAATACGTGAAGATGCGGATAAGTATTACGTGCTGGAGAACGTAAAGGAAGCAGTCAGGATGCTGAAAACCACGAGTGGCTTCGCGAGTGTCATACCCGAAGTTGGAACAAACATAGGCATGGCGATATCGTGCGCAGAAAGCGAGAATGACGTTGCTGCGGTGGATGGTCGGATACGATCAACCACAGAGGGCATACATGCCGGAAGTATTGATTTCGGTGTGAGTAGTCACGTGGCAAGGATGATTTTAGCGATGCTTATGCACGACAGTGAAAAGAGAAGTGCAATCAACGTGAAACACACTCCGGAACTGCTAATAGCATGCAAAGAATCAGGGTTAGTTGTTTCGGCATTTGATAGAGCAAAAGAGCCGGTAGGAGAAGAAACCATGGATTGGGGGGTTAAAGAAGCGCTAAAAAAACGCGCGTCAAATAAGAACGCTTCACACACAGAGTACCCGGATGTGATCTTCGACTCAGGTGCGGTAGGCAAAGAGCCGATGGTCCGGATTTTTGGTAATACCGCCGTTGGTGTGGTAATGAACTTGCGTAAGATTCTGGATTGTTTAGGTGATTAGATGTCACCCACCGAGAATTACACGCAGCAAAGATGCTCGGTTGCTTTGCTATAACTATTTATACATCGTAACAACCAGATATATTATTGGTTATGAAATTATGAAAGTAGTGATAGGCGGCACCTTTGACCCGTTGCACGATGGACATAAGCGATTATTGAAGAAGGCATTTGAACTGAGTGCAGGCGGTGAAATCGGCATCGGCGTGACATCAGATGAAATGGCACGAGCCAGTAGGAGCAGAGAGGTGCTACTGCCTTATGAGGTAAGAGCGGAAAGAGTCTCTCAATACATGTATGCCGAATATGGCGTGAAAGTAACGGTTGTAGAGTTAAAAGACAGATATGGCATCACTTTAGAGGCGGATATTGATTTCATTGTCATATCGCCGGAGACGTACGAGGTGGCGTTACAGATAAACGAACTCCGAAAAGAGCACGGGCTGAAGCCTATAACGATAGTAAAAGTAGAGCATGCAAAAGCTGCTAATGGTCAGGCGATCTCATCTACGCGGATAAGAGCAGGTGAAATAGATGAACATGGGGCTTTGTTGTAAACGCAGTTTCTTTCTGAGGCACGTAGCACAGAAACGTTTATAAACGTTTTATCAAAAAAATTCCGCTGCATTGAGGGGACGTGGTGTGGAAGTAGATATAGGGGCAGAAAGGGTATTGTTATAAACGGATACCATACCGGTGGTTGTTTTAGATGGTGAGGAGGAATAAGTACTCAGAAACGGTTATATGACGCTTTTCGGTAAGTCTTTTATGGCATCTCAAAAATGGAATATCGAAAAAAACGAAACTAAGTTTATGTCCTGTAACGTATAATGGTATTTAAGTTGCGGAGTTCTGTACTTGTGTGTGAGGGGTGGTTTAAGTACAGGCCTTGTACTTAAGTACGGGGTATAGCGACTATAAAATAAAAAATAGGATGTGATAAGATGAAAAAACAATTTTTAATCGCAAGTACATATGTTGCAGTAGCATTATGTATCGTCTTTCTATGGATTTCCATGGCCTCTGCGTTCGACCCAGAGGTAGTTGAAGCCAATCCGAAGCTCGTTAATCTTTCAGCCGATTGGAAGCCACCGACCGTCTATAATGTGACCGATGGGGTTTATGTCGCTGTAGGCTATGCTCGAGCCAATCCGGTCTTGATAGAAGGAACCGACGGACTTATCGTCATTGATCCCGCGGAGAGTGAAACGGCCGCGAGAATAGTAAAAGCGGCGTATAACGCGCATTTGGATGATATTTTCGCCAAGAAGCCCGTAAAGGCTATTATCTATACGCATTATCACGACTGCCATATCCATGGATCCACTGTCTTCGCCGGCAATGACTCACCAGAGATTATCAGTCATGAGAGTCTTCCTAAGAACCTCTTCAGCCCACCAGGTGCCGTTTACAGCTTGATATTCCCCACCAAGGCCTATCGGGCCATTAAATACATGGGTTTACCGTATCAGCAGGATCCTGGTTACTTCGTCAATGGTGGTATTTTCCCTTTCTCGGTCCCCGGTCCCTCGGGTTACTTGCCGCCCACTATAACCGTCCAGGATGAACTGGAGACAACTATTGCCGGGGTAAATCTCACGCTGATACACGCTCCGGGAGAGACTTCTGACATAATCTTTGTCTGGTTGCCGGAGAAGAAGGTCTTGGTGCAAATAGGTAACTTCTACAAGTCTTTCCCTGCAATCGTAACACTGCGTGGCGCTTCGTTCCGGAATCCACTCGACTATATAGAGAGCTTAGATAAGATGAGAAGCCTGAACGCTGAATATTTGGTCATGATACATAGCGGCAAACCACTCGCCGGTGCTGAGAATATTAGCCGCACACTCACCAACTATCGTGATGCCGTCCAGTTTGTTCATGACCAGACGGTACAAAACATGAACAAAGGCTTGACGCCCGGGGAAATTATTGAAGTCGTTGAACTGCCGCCTCACCTTGCCAATGATCCCTATGTGCAGGAATATTTTGGTCAACTGGATCGGGATATCTTCCAGATTTTCTCGCAGTATATGGGCTGGTTTACAGGCAAATGCAGAGATCTGTTCCCGATGTCTCCGACTGACGAGGCGCAGGAAATGGCCGAGCTGGCCGGCGGGATAGACCAACTGGCAGCCAAAGCTCTGGATGCTCTGGATGAAGGTAAACTGGAATGGGCCTTGATCCTTGCTGACGATGTTCTCCTGCTCAATCCGGAGCACGCTGGAGCACGCGCGATCAAGAACGCGGCAATGATTTCGCTGGCTGAAGAGACGTACAACGCCCAAACGCACAACTACCTCTTGTCCGAGTACCTCGAAGAGACAGGGCAGATAACCATCCCGATCCCTGCCTTTAGTATGATCGACGATAACCTTGTTGTTTACATGCCCATGGACACGTTATTTGGAATCATGGCCGTCAGTCTCAACGCCTCTCAATCCTTGGACAAGGATATCGTCGTCGGGCTCCACTTAACCGACCTGACTGCTAACTATACCATGCACGTTCGCCGGGGTATTTTGGAAGTTCAGCCACAAATCCCGGATAATCCAGAATTTACCGTCACCACTGAATCCTTGGTGTGGAAGAATGTGGTCCTAGGGAAGCTCGATCCTCAAGAGGCTGTTTCCGATGGAGATATTGTTATAGCCGATGCTGATCCCCAAGAGTTTTACAACTTCCTCGCTCTTTTTAACCTTTACTCACCAATCGCAATCTTTGATACAGGCGCCCCAGCCAATCCATACCCAAGCATTATGGGTACACACAACGGAACAATTAAATCAAATCAAACAATTACTGTGTCCAAGCTTTACACATATCCGTGTTCTGGAACGGGAGGGCATAGCGAATACATAAAAATTTGGAATAATTCTGCTGATTGGAATGTAACAGCGGGATGGGAGGGATATAGCGGAGATTGGCATAATATCTCATTTGATGACTTTTTCACTCTTGAAGAGGGAGAAACTTACAATTACACTATCCGCACCGGCTCTTATCCACAAATTCACCATACTGATAATCTTTCAACACCCGCAGGATTCATTACCTGCTCAGAGTTCATGGATACTAGTGGAAAAAGATATACAGATTGGATTCCAGCGATTGGATTGGAGTGAAAAGTCTGTAAAAATGGTATAAGACGGGGAAAGCCAAAACAACAGGGATGCACCCGAATTTCATTCGGGGAAGGTAGCGTGCCTCGTAAACTAATCAACAGGAGGGTTAAAATCCCTCCTGTGCTGTTTACCCGTATCGGCGCAGAAGCCAACACAGTGGCAGGGTGTCCCTTGTGAGGGGGAATCTGAAGAGCCTGAGGCGGTCTTTAGCCCGAATCAAAAGCGAACCAGAGGTGGGATATGCTAAACGACGACCCTCCTGCCACTTGGGGAAGTTCGATGCCTCTATGGGATCGGTCTATGTGGCCCAAAACGGGAAAACCATAGAGGGTTAGCATGTCTGTTTAGGGTCGGGATTTGCGAAGCATTTTGATCAAACTTTTCTAAAGGTTGAACGAAAGGTTGGTTAGTTGACCGAGGGAGGTCTCGTATCGTCCTCAACTGAGGTAAGGAAGGTATAACCTCCTGGATGGGAAAGCCGGAATGGTGCGATGCGAGAAGTCGGACGGACTGCGAAGCGTTTTTGATTAAAGTTTTTTAAAAAGTTTACATAGTAGCGATGATGCCGGTGCCAATGAACGCTGGTAACCGTCGGAAGGATAAAACGCCGACTGCGAAGCGTTTTTGGTCAAGCTTTTTCTAAAAGGTTGATGCGAAGGAATCCTGCTTTGGCGAAACAGGACAATAGGTGAGACAGATGCACAAATCAAGTAGGGACTCGGCGAAAGTAAACTCAGGAGAAAGACGCGACGCTGGTTGCCGAAATGGTTTAAGCATTGAAGCAATCTGTTGGAGGTTGGTGAGAAAAGAGCGAACGCTCTTGAACCCTGAGTGGTAATCTCACTCCTTGCAAGGGGGCAACGCCAAAGGAGAGCCGTATACGGGTAATCCGTACGTACGGTTCGATGAGGGGACGGAGGTCGTAAGACCTCCTCCTACTCTACTGGTTGTGACTTCATGAATCTATCACGATGTCAGCGATAAGAAGTTGGGGTGGTCGCGGGGAATTCGATTCAAACCGCAGGAGTTGTTAGCGTAAATCCCAGAAACACGTTGATCAATCTGCTTCCAGCTCTCCAAGAACCTCGCCTAACTTATCAAAGTTCTCCCCGAATGCGGTCCAGTTCTTGCCCATGGAATCGAGAATCGCATCATAATACCTCTGCGCTTCTGTTATCAGCACCTCAGTTGACTTCTCCCCTTCGTATACACCCACCTCCACCACACCCGGTCTGGTTTTACCGAAGAGTGCAACGAGTGCCTTGTCAAGGTCTTCCTCCATCACCACCCTCTCGCCGTCTGAGACCAGCACTCGTTTGAGTTCCGGTAGCTGCCCGGTCTCTGCCTGTATGTAGAGCGGTTCTATGTACAGGATCGAATCCTCAATCGGTATCACCAGCAGGTTCCCTCTCGTCACCCTGGACCCCTGTTGTGACCAGAGTGTTAATTGTTGTGAGATCACCGCATCCTGATCGAACTTCGCCTCGATCTGCAGGGGACCATATACCAGTTTCTCTTTGGGGAATTTGTAGAGCAGTAGCTCCCCGTAATGATCCCCATCCGAACGGGCAGCGAGCCATGCAACCATGTTGTCCTTCCTTATTGGTGTGAATGAACTCATCAGGACGAATTCTTCCTTCGCCTCTCCCGGAAGCTTTATTATGATGTAATATGGATCAACAGGGACTTGCTGACCTGTCCCGTACACCTCGCTCGGGATCTGCCACGCATCCTCCTTGTTGTAGAAGACCTTCACGTTGTCCATGTGATATATGTTGTAAATTGCGGACTGGACATTGAAGAGGTCTTCGGGATATCTGACGTGTTTCTTAAGCCCGTCAGGCATCAGGTCAAAGGACTTGAAGTACCCCGTGAAAATTTTTGCATACGTTGCGATTATCGGGTCGGTGGTATCGACGATATAGTACGTCACGTCCCCGTTGTACGCATCAACCACGATCTTTACGGAGTTTCGCACGTAATTGATAGAGCCGTGTTTCTCTGAGTAGGGGAATCTGTCTGTTACGGTGTAGGCATCCAGCATCCAGAAGAGTCTGCCATCGCTGATGACGAGATAGGGGTCTTCGTCAAGTGTGAGGAATGGAGTGATCTTTGAGATCCGCTCCTTGATGCTCCTCTCAAACATGATCTTGCTCTCAGGGGTGATCTCTCCGGATAGCATGATCTTGATGTCAGCAAAGCGCATCGCCATCAGCAGTTCCTTTGTGAATGAGTCCAGCTTCACCCCTCCGCTCCCATCGTAGTATATGTACTCATTGGCATCGCCCATGGGATAATCAAACTCCGATGTTCTGGTGTTTACCAGCACGAAATCATTGTCCAGCTCGCCGTAGTAGACCTGTGGCACCTCGATTTGCAGTTCTTCATCCTGGACCGTATATATAGGAGGAATATCCTTTATGAGATAGTTTGGCATGCCCTCTTTTGTGACGCTGTTTACAGGGCTCATCACGACACCAAAACCGTGCGTGTATACCAGATGGAGATTCACCCACGTCTTTGCTTGCAGCCGTTCCTGATTCATCTCTCTTGGGGCAATCATCACCTCGGTGTAGCTTCCGTTGATCCCGTACCGGTCGATGTCAATCCCTGAAAGGTCATAGTAGAGCCTCATCTCCTGTGTTTGCTTGTACGTCTGTGTGAGCGGTCTCCAGTCCAGAATCCTGACATTATCCAGCGTCTCCGTCGCGTTCGATAGGATTTCAGGGGTCATCATCTCGACAGAGAAGTCTTTCTCCTCCACGTCAGTTAGTCCGTAAGCGATCTTTGTGAACTTGATGTTATTCTCGATGTATGGCTGTTCCAGCTTCTCCTCGTTTGGTGAAACCTTGAAAGACTGCACAATTCCCGGGATCGCAACCGGAGCAATTATGGCGATTAGTAGATAAATCACGATTACGGACACCAGTATATTCCTTTTTCCAGGGATCTGCTTCCTTGAGATTGCGAATATCCAGACGTAACACAGTACTGCGATGAATATCGCCATGACCATCAGTATCCTGATTACCGGCAGGTATGCGACGACATCAGAGTAGCCAGCCCCTACTACAATCCCTTTTTCAGAGTACATGATTGAGAATCTGGCGAGGTAATGACCTGCAGCGAGAAGGACGAAGAAGAACGATCCAAGGACTGTTAGATGCACCAGTGCCTTCTGCCCCATGTTTGAGATTGCTGATTTGAAGTCAACACCATAAGTTGTACCGTCCGGTGCGATGATCTCTGGCTGTTTGAAGAAGCGGACTATGAATGACTGCAGGTAATCCACAAGCACCATGATGATCGTGATTATTACACAGACCAGCAGGAAGTTTCGGACAGCGAGCATGAATGGCAGGGAGAAGACGTAAAAGGATACGTCCTTTGAAAAGATCGGGTCCTGCAGGTTAAAGGGCACCTGATTCAGGTACTGTAGCACTACGAACCATTTGGCAGAGCTTGCAAGCCCCACAAAGAAGGATATGACCAGAACAGCCATGAACTTCAGCTTGAAAGAAATCTTTGACTCGTTCAACCTCGAAGAGATCTGGAGATTGATCAGGGCAAACGCGAGAAAAACCGATGCTGAGAGTATAAATAGGAGTATCTTTGCCTTTAAGCTGATCATGAAGATCTGGGACGCGTCAAGAGCATCAAACCACCAGTAATCGGTGATCAGCCGGACTATCCCGGATATGGACAGGATGAAGATTACTAATAGGGCGATAGCAATAGCTTTGAATCGATCCATCTCCTGCGGCATAGAGATGATAAGGGCTGCATCTCTTATAAAGGCTGTGGAAAACTTCCACAGTGCTACAACCAAAGAGCATACGTCCTCGACCACGACAGGCACACGAACGGGCGTGAGTGGGGAGTGTTCGATTGCGTGTGTTTGATATGTTTGAACAAGTGGGTGGCGCACAGAGCACACTCGAAGGTTGATAATGAAATCAATCAGAATGTTTATTAAGATATACCGAACCTAACACAGTATCTCCGAATACTTTTCTGTGATATAGACAAAAGAAGTTATTTTTAACGTTCTTGTTAAATATAATGAACATTTTAAGCACATAAACCATACGGAGCCCGGATAGTCAGCGAATTATGCAGCAGAAAAGAGCAAAAAACAGCAAAAAGTCCGCATTAACAGCCCTGATGTACGCTAACAGCCGCTATATAGCCAAATCTTCCAATTAGCTCCTCATAAATCTTGTCTGGTGGTGGACCTTTATCGTCCAAAATATCCTTCTCTCGGAGGAGCGCAATCACCGCAAATACCGCTGTTTTGATTATGCGCCTCCTGAACAGGATATTAACAAATCTCCTGAACGGAACACGCCCCTTGAAGAACTGCCATACATTGTACAGCATGCACTCAAATACGAAGAGTGCGAACCGTATCACAGGTATTGACGATTTTGTCCTGATTCTGACCTCATCCTGCACTCTGAAAGTGGTCTCTATCCCCCATCTCTTCTTATAAT
>QENJ01000249.1 GCA_013374505.1 Candidatus Methanophagaceae archaeon | reverse complement strand
GGCAATACCCGAGGGTCTGCCTGCTATATTGACTGTGACCTTAGCCTTCGGTGTTACCGCAATGGCGCGCAAGAATGCGCTTATAAAGCGACTGCCCGCGGCTGAAACGCTTGGCTGCACCACGGTTATATGCACAGATAAAACAGGGACGCTCACCAAGAATCAAATGACGGTAGCGCGGATATACAGCGGTGGAAAGGAATACCAGGTGAGTGGTGTCGGATATGCACCTACCGGCGAGTTCGTTAGCGGTAATAACACCATTAATCCTGAAGAAGAAGGTGACGAGCTGATAGAAACGTTAAAAACGGGTTATATGTGCAATAACGCCAGTCTCGTTGAGACTAACCACGAGTACAGTATCCTGGGCGACCCAACGGAAGGCGCTCTGGTTGTATCCGCACGCAAAGCCGGGATTTCATCACACCGCACGAAATTAGATGAGATACCGTTTGTTGCCGAGCAGCAGTATATGGCGACTCTACACGAAGGCGCGTGTGAGAATGAGCATGTAATCTATGTGAAGGGCTCGCCTGAACGTGTTCTCAAGATGTGTCAGGACCAGTTATTAAACGGAAATATCATGTCGCTGCGCAGTGAAGAAATCCATGCCGAGGCAGATAGTATGGCGGGAGAAGCGTTAAGGGTTTTGGGTATGGCATATAAGCTCGTGCCACACGCGCAAAATACACTCAAACCGGAAGATTTGGATGGGCTGACGTTCCTCGGACTTCAGGGCATGATAGACCCGCCACGGGAAGAAGTGATCGGTGCGGTTCAGAAATGCAAACATGCAGGAATCCGAGTGGTTATGATCACGGGTGACCATGCACAGACTGCGAAAGCAATAGCACGACGGTTGGACATTGGAGAAGATACCGTGTTGACGGGAGAAGAGTTGTCACGAATGAGCGATGATGAGTTGTATGAGATTGTGGATACAGTTTCGGTGTTTGCCCGCGTTGCCCCGGAACATAAGTTCAGGGTAACCAAACAGTTGCAGAGACGGGGTAATATTATCGCGGTTACGGGTGATGGTGTTAACGATGCACCTGCGTTAAAGGCTGCGGACATTGGTATCGCAATGGGGATAACAGGGACAGAAGTGAGCAAAGAAGCCGCGGATATGATATTAACAGATGATAACTTCGCAAGCATCGTGTCTGCGGTAGAGGAAGGGCGACATGTCTTCGAGAACATCCGTAAGGTCATTCTTTACACGCTTCCCACAAATGGTGGACAATCATTGTTGATACTGGGTGCGCTACTGCTGGCACCGTTTATATACCTATTCAATCCACACTATGGGGGTCGCCTCCCAATCGAGCCGGTGCAAATCTTGTGGATTAATTTGATTGATGCCGTAGCCCTCGCACTGCCACTTATTAAAGAGCCGAAGGAAAAGGGGTTACTCGAACGACCACCTCGCGACCCGGGAGAGAAGATAACCGATAGCCCATTCTTCAAGAAAGTGGGTATAGTATCGCTGGTAATGGCACTCGCAGGGTTCATAATATATTACTACTATGGTATGCCAGCCTTTTCTGGCTCTGTAGTGGACGAGGACCTGATTACCAAGGCGCAAACCGCTGCGTTCACCACGGTTATGCTAGTTCACCTCTGCTATCTATTCACCGCGCGGTCAATAACCGAATCGGCATTCCGATTCAGCCCGTTCTCAAATAAGTGGGTGCTCATTGGTGCTGCCGTAACGCTCGGGCTGCAACTCACAATCATCTATGTTCTACCTTCTATCGGCATTAACCCTTTTAGAACGGCACCCTTGCCTGCCGAGTGGTGGATACCGATGATTCTGGTTGCACTCCCGATATTCTTCATAATTGAGTTCGAGAAGTTACTAACGAAGCGATGGAAGAAGGAGCGGCAACGCGCAGGATAACGTAGCGAATGGGAGTTCACTAAGAGGAACAAATAGCAGAACTCAAGTAAAAGGCATGACTTCACTTATGGACACATGTAACTCGATAGGGAAAAAACACTTACTTTTATATATCCCACTAACGTAATCACCATTCAGTATAAGCATAAAGGAAACATAAATAAAGAGAGGTGAAAGAGAAGACTATGAAGATGAAATACGCATTTGCATTTACGCTTTGTATGCTCTTGCTTGTCGCAGGAGTAGGAGTTGCGGCTGCAGCGGACGATGGAGCAGCAGAGTCTGTGAGTGGAACTACAGATAGCGCATGGATAGCAATAGCAGCGAGCATTGCCATGGCAGGTTCGGCGCTGGCTGCAGGCTGGGCTATATCTACTACAGGAGTTGCGGCTGCGGGTGCTACGGCGGAGAAGCCTGAAACGTTTGGTCGTGTGCTGATCTTTGTCGCGCTGGCAGAAGCGATAGCTATTTACGGGCTTTTGATCGCGTTCATGCTCTGGACGAAGATATAACAGCGTACTGAATGTGCAGGTGAAACTAAAAGAGAAGCGGGTAAAGCTAAAAGAGGGGCTCAAGGGTAATATTCTTTTTGTTGCCCTTCCCTACACTATTCTTATTTCTGCGCTCACAATCATCGGCTTATTCGGTGGTTTTACGCTAGGTAACAGGTTAGGGAGTAGTATAGTAGGTTTTTCCTTTTCTTTCTTATTCACATCCCTTGGTTTCTTTCTAGGAGTTCTTATCACTTACCTACTCGTGAAAAAGAAGTATTTTATGAACGGTTTGTGATGGAATATTCACCTACACACTAAAGCTACCCTCGCTTCTCGATCTTCTCTAAAGCATCTTTCACTTCTTGCTGAGTGGTGACTTGGCTGTTCAAAGCCTGAGTGAGAGGTTCTATCGCTCTTGCATCCCCTATCTCTCCAAGAACCCGTACTGCACCTCCACGAACTCCCCCACTCTCATCTTTCAGAGCCTGAATGAGTGGCTCTACCGCTGGTTCGCCTATCTTACCAAGAGCTTTTTCTGCTTTTATATTAACATTCCAATACTCATCTTTCAGAGCCTGAATGAGTGGTTCTACCGCTCTTGCATCTCCTGTCTCACCAAGAGCCGCTGCTGCACCCTTGCGAACTTCCCAACTTTCATCATTCAGAGCCAGAATGATTGGTTCTACTGCCGGTTCTCCTAATATCGCCAATTCATCCCACTCTTTCTTTGCAATTAAGTAGTGAGCTCTTTCTGTATCATCTCCAGGCTTCCAATCTAGTTCGTCAAGTGCTGCTGCTGCCCGCATTCGGAAATCGCCGTCTTCATCCTTCAGAGCCAGAATGAGGGGTTCCACTGCCGGTTCTCCTATAGTTCCAAGAGCCGCTACCGCTAGCATTCGGAAATCACCGTCTTCATCCTTCAGAATCTGAATGAGTGGTTCTACTGCCATTGCACCTTTTATCTTTCCAAGAGCCCTTGCTGCTTCATATCGAACACGCCAATTGTCATCCTTTAGGGCCAGAATGAGTGGTTCTACTGCTATTTCAGCGCCTAATTCACCAAGAGCTTTTTCTGCTTTTATGCGAACCTCTAAGTCACTCTTAGATTGTAATACCTTGATTATGCCTAAAACGTCCTTTCTTCCTCTCAGTTTTTCCACATTACCAACATCCTGCTTGAACAAATAGACTATTCCCATTCTCACACATCCCTCCACCAGTTACGTATAACTTCTTTGGTATATCCTACCTCAATGTTGCATATTCCACTATTATTAGTATCGTACGACAAACTTTATCGCCCCCTGCGTTTTTTACCTATGACCTAGGATATACACATATACATAGGTATTATATAATATTGCATATTGCATTTTCATCCAAGGATTATCTATGGGTTGTTGGATTGGTAGACCGCATAAATAGGTGTTTCAAATCAACCTCGTGTTCCTCCGTTGACACTACTGCAAAAATAAGTCTTATCCTTCCTCGAACTCTCACCCACACGATATGTGCTGGCTTTTTAATAGATAGATATGGACTAAAGTATTAGTCAGGTGATGAAGTGAGCAAGAAAAGCAATCATAAAAATAGAGAGGCAAGAGGGAATACAAATTTAGGCGCTAAGATAATAACTAGATCTATACCATTAGCGATTTTTATGTCGGCCTTTATGCTAGTAGGGATGTCACACGGCTATACGCTTGGAGTAATAGCAAACAGCGATGTCATCCTTTTTGTATCTGTTACTACTTGCACATTTTTTTGTTTTATACTAACATTATTATTTTTCTCTTTTAACGAAACTTCTGAAAAACCGTGGCGAATTTGGAAATAAAGTGAAAAAAAAAAGAACTAAAAAAATATGGGAAGACCACGACTAAATAATAACATGATAACAATCGAGAAGGCACGGGCACTGGTAGAAGAAGAGATAGAAACCGAGAATCTAAGGAATCACATGCTCGCGGTTTCACGGATAATGGAAGCCCTTGCGGATAAGCTGGCAATCCCGGAAGAGGAGAAAGGAAAATGGGCGTTGGTCGGGTTATTACACGACCTGGATTACGAACGCACCAAAGACAATTTTGAAGAACATGGGCTTATAACGGCGGAGATGCTAAAAGGCAAGCTGCCCGAAGAATGTTTACAAGCGATAAAAGCGCATAACGCGCGAACCGGTGTAGCACCCGATAGGGTGATGGCAAAGGCGTTAATCGCTGCGGATGCCGTTTCCGGTTTGATCGTGCCCACGGCGTTGATGATGCCCACGCGGAAATTATCAGAAGTAAAAGCGAAATCGTTGAAGAAGAAATTCGGTGACAAGTCGTTTGCGCGGACTGTCAGTCGGGAGAATATAATGGTCTGTGAAGAGTTCGGTCTTGAGCGCAAAGAATTCTTTACGATTGCTCTGGATGCACTTCTACCGATAAGTGATGAGCTGGGGTTATAGCCGGTTTTACTTTAGATAAGTAAATGTGTAGTCCCGAAATGTTTGACTATATCTACTCACGGGATGTTAGCTCCAGGAAAGCGGAAGTGTGGTCAGTTGAGTGAACGGAAGGAAGGTAAAATACATTGTAAGGCACAAAATACGGGATAAGAGCACACGGAGCATCGCACTTGAGCTTGCGCTCACGTATCATGAGTATATCCCTCTAAAATAATGGGACTGAACATACACGATCGAAAAGCCTTAAAATATGTGCCGAAAGGTTTATCCTAAAGTAAAGAGTATAGGTATAATGGAAATGAAACAAAAAATTGTTGTTGCGGTTTTGATAATAGGGTTTATCACTACGTCGGCGGCCAGTATCGTAAGTGCAGACGGTGGGTTTTTTGTACACGCAGAATATGAGGAGATGTATCAGCCATCTCAAAGAGCAGTAATATTTTATGACAATGGAATAGAGGACTTAATTCTGCAAACGGAATATGAAGAAGGGGCGGATGATTTCGCCTGGGTCGTTCCCGTGCCCGATTATCCCGAGGTTGATGAAGCAGATGCGGAAATATGTGATAAAACCGCAGTGAATCAACTACCCGGGGCAAAGAACGAGCAATAAGTAGATTGCATAAACTGGAAGGTCTTTTTTTACGGTATGAAACGCATGAAACAGCAATGGTGCTTGGTACTGGCGTTTGTCGTTCTTATTGGCTCGGGTACGGTTAGCGCAGTAAACACAGCACAAACTACGGTTATTACCGAGCTGTTTTATGACACCTATTTGAAAGGTGATACAGACGGTGAATTCATAAGAATACACAATCCAACCGAAACAACAATCTGCCTCGGGGGATGGCAGATTATCGATTGCGAAGGTGTTATTACGTTTCCGGCACAGGCGGATTTGAGTGCGGGTGAGAGTATCTACCTCGCGTATAATGCAACGGCTTTTTGTGAAGAGATGCTACGCCAAGCCGACTTTGAATATGGTGTGGATTCGTCAGAGCCCACGCAGAATATGGCGAAAAGCGGTAAATTAGCATTCAGTAATAAGGGCGATGAAGTAATTCTAAAGGATAACAAAGGTGAGGTAATAGATGCCGTGATTTATGGTAATTCCAGGTATGCCGGAGTTGGATGGACTGCGACACCCATAGATAGCGTAAAAGCGGGTGTTATCTTAGAACGTGACAGAAATGAGACAACGGGGCAATATGAGGATACAAACACGTCATCGGATTGGGATGATTATCGGGTCTATGTAATTGGGCAATCGCACTTCCCTTATGCTACTTTTAGCTTTAACGACACTGTCACGGTATTTACATCCCCGGACAGCAGCTTTAACGAGATTGCGAATGCAATAGACAGCGCAAAGGAGTCAATTTCTCTGAACGTGTACCAATTCCATAATTTGTATTTGATGGACCACATGCTAGATGCGATAGCAAGAGGCGTTAAAGTAAGGATATTGCTGGAAGGCGGCCCGGTGACTGGCATTACCGATGCTGAACGGTATATTGCGAACCAAATAGTAACAACAGGCGGAGAAGTCAGGTTTATGATAAATGAAAAAGACCAAGGTATTTATGACCGCTATGTGTTCAATCATGCTAAATATGCACTCATAGACAACGAAACAACGATAGTGACGTCAGAAAACTGGAAGAATACAGGCGTGCCAATCAATAATACATTTGGTAATAGAGGTTGGGGCGTTCTGGTAAACAATCGGGATGTGACGAACTATTTCTGTGAGGTCTTCTTTGACGACTGGAACCCAGCAAACACGGACAGTTTCGCATTTCGCGCGAACGATACAATCTACAGAAATAAGTATGGCAGCCCACCACAGGAGTTCGTGCCAAATCGCATAATCCCAACCGGTAAATACTCGCATCCGTTCGACAGTGAATCAATTTCAGGTATGTTTATTATCACGCCTGTTTTAGCTCCGGATACAGCGTTACTGCAAACGAACTCAATTATTGGCATGATAAATGCCGCGGATAGTTCAGTTTATGTCGAGCAGCTTTATATCTACAAAGACTGGAATTCAAAGCCTAATCCGTACTTAGAAGAGGTAATAAACGCATCACGACGCGGTTGTGAAGTAAAGATACTACTGGAATCGAAGTATGGCAAGGAACACAACGAAGCGACTCTTAAGTACGTCAGCGATATTGCTACTGCGGAACGGTTGGAACTCGAAGCGAAGTTGGTGGATAACGAAGCGATAGGGCTCAACAAGACACATAACAAAGGCGTGATTGTTGATCGCCGAGCAGTCTTGATTTCAAGCATCAATTGGAATGAGCATAGCCCGAGAAAAAATAGAGAAGTAGGTTTGATTATCCAGAATGAAGCAGTAGCAAAATTTTATACGGATGTGTTTCTTTATGACTGGTATAGCGGCTCGTTGCCACTGGTAGCAGATTTTACGTCCTCACCGACTCAGCCGGTTGTGAATCAAGTAGTGTTATTCGATGCCTCTTCGTCCTCATGTGTCCCGGAAAGAAACATCACGAAATATCAATGGGATTTTGGTGATGAAAAGCAAGATGAATTAGGATGGAACAGGGTAAACAGTTGGTTATATCAACTACCGTATAGCACGGTTAGAGATTTAGATGACTTGATTATTAATCCGGGATACGAACCAGGTAAAATGGTGAGCCATACGTATTCTTGCGCTGGCAATTACGTGGTAAACTTGACTGTCACGGATAACCACGGCGTGACGGATACGGTATTAAAAAAATTGAGTGTCTCATTGGTAAGTGCGGTATTCGATACGGGCACAGGAACGTATCCCAGCATATTCGGCACGCATAACGGTACGATAAAGCCAAACCGAACCGTAGAAGTACAAACGCTTTATACGTATCCATGTGAAGGCACCAGCGGGCATACTGACTATGCAAGGATATGGAATGAAACTTTAGACGTGACGGCAAATTGGACTGGATACAGTGGCGATTGGCATAACGTCTCCTTTGATGATTCGTTTACACTTGTTAAAAACGAAACCTACTACTACACCATCCGTACAGGTTCCTATCCACAGATTCATCATACCGCTAATCTATCAACACACGCGGGATTCATAACCTGCTCAGAGTTCATGGATGCGAATGGCAAGAGATACAGCAATTGGATACCTGCAATACGATTGGTGTGTGATTTCCGTTAGTTTCGTGTCATACGTGTTTGGTTAAGGGACTGATGGATACAGCACGTAATTTTTTGGGACGCTTACCTTTTCCATTCAATTTTAAACCACACTTCCCTCTTTAACGCCCCTCCCCGGCACTCACTAACAGTATCATAAGCCATATTGAGTAAAAGTCTTCTTTGTATTTG
>QENJ01000248.1 GCA_013374505.1 Candidatus Methanophagaceae archaeon | reverse complement strand
TATTTGCAGTAGAACTCAACCGCCATTTTTTGCCTAATCAAGTCATTGCTTTCACATCATCTAGAGACGATGAACTTTCAGGTCGGATACCACTGATTACGGACAAGGTAGCTGTTCAGGGCAATCCAACCGTGTATATCTGTGAAAATTACACTTGCAAAGCACCTATTACCGATCTGGACGATTTGAGGCGTGTGCTATCTCGCCATAAATAGTTGCGGTTACAAAATATAAAATATATGAACCCAAACACAGTATATAATATTGATAGCAGGATTTAAAAGAGGTGAAAAGAAGAAGAATGATAATAGATGCGCGTGTGAGACCGCCGTACAAGAGTCTGCAACAGGTGCTTGCATCAGCGCCTGGAGCTCCTAAACCAGTCAAACGCAGCCCGCTTATAAGCGGCTACGAGCGTCCACAGTCAATGGTACAGAAATCGGTCGAGTTGTTCATAGCGGAGATGGACGAAGCGGGTGTTGATAAGGGGATACTGGTGGGCAGGCAGGCGGGTCATCGCATTGTCTCCAACGACGACATAGCGGAACTCCGTGACATGTACCCGGACAGATTTCCCGTTGCTATTGCCGGTATTAACGGTAGTAGCGATTTGGCAGCAGCATTAGAGGAGATTGAGCGTACTATCACAGGTATGAGATTCAAGGGTATTGTAGTAGACCCTGGTTGGTGTGTTCCACCACTATACGTGGACGACAAGCGTATTTATCCTATTTATGCACGATGTGCGGAGCTCGGTGGTGTGCTGTACCTGACATGCAGCTTGATGCAGGGACCTGACATTTCATATGCAGAGCCATTCCGTATTCAACGTGTCGCCAATGACTTCCCGACACTGAAGATAGTGGTGGTTCACGGTGCATTTCCGTTTACTAACGAGATGCTGGGTGTGATGATTGCCAATGCAGCCCTCGGGAACCTGTGGGTGCTGCCTGATTTCTTTCAGTTCATACCTGGCTTCGCAGGTGCTCAGGACTGGGTGAATGCTGCTAACCACTATCTAAGTGACCGGATGCTTTATGCTTCTTCGTACCCGGTAAGACCGTTGAAGCAGAGTGTTGATGAGTTTGGAAGGTTTTCGTACGAACCTGGAGTACTGGAGAATTTGATGGCGAAGAATGCGGCTGAGCTGTTTGGGATGACGTTCTGAGGTAGCAGATTTTATAGAGGTAGAGGCTCTATAAGTTAAAATAGGGGTATGTGACTCAATTATGAGTGGGATGGGTGCAACGGCAGAAGATCAGGATAGGTACACCTCATGGATGAGGGAGATAAAGGAGAACCTGAAAACCGCAGGAATACTAATAGAAATAGGAACCGAGGCATCACTTAGAAATGCACTTATCGTCATTGACAATAACAATGAGGTTTTTATGAAGTACTTTTTGAGATATATCAAAGAGGAAAAGAAACAAACAGTGAATAAACTTGATTTCCCTAAACTGATTGAACAAATGCACAAACACGAGTTTTCTAATACCGCCCTGTTGGATAAAATTCAAATGTTTCACGACTCAAGAAATGTCTTATATCATGATCCAAAAAAACTAACAGTTTCCAGGGCGACTCTCGAAACTTTCATTAAGGATTCCTTAGAAATGTATAATATTGCACTTGAAGCGAAGATTGAACTGAAGGAACTTTGTGCAGGTTATGATGAGTTAAAAGAGGATATTCGGAAGAGGGATTGGAACAAAAGATACGACGAATTAGGAAGATTAGTGGATGACATTAAGAGCTCCTTCGGGTTTACTCCCGATGACTATGGATGGCCTTTCATAGCGTCTATTCCAGACCCAATTTCGGGGCTTGATGTCTTCCAGACACTATTTTTCGGGGCATTGGCAAGAGACCAATCCGGTGGAAAGGCAGTAAGGGTTTTGGAGTTTGTGGATTGCAATGAAGAGAACTCATGGCATGATTTCTATATTTCCAGAATAGGTAGCCATACCTGGCATGGTATTGTGAGGTGTTTCTGGTCGAAATGGGGGGAGGGTAATCGTCGCGGTGTTAAACAGATACACGAATTACTAAAGAAGTACAAAAGCCGCGTAGAATATCGAGAAGAAGCACGGTCATCCTGGTACTATCATAGAGAAGCACTAGATCAGTTCTTTCTCAAATAGGGGATACATGATATGACCTCTCAATCTTGCCAAGATTCCAATGAGTGCCGAGGGCACGAGCTATATATCCTACTTTCATGACCAGATTAATGAATAGTATGCAAGAAGTGAGGACTTTGCCTTTCTGTCGAAGCGGAATAAAAAGGGTTTTCAGGATAGGGCTATGGGAATGAAATATCCATTTGTAGGAGATGGTACATATGGAAAATTATATCAAACACGTTAAAACTATTGTAGAGGCATTAGACCTAGAAAAAGAGCCAGTTGGAGTAAAGTACACAGACGAAGACCCGGCAGTTAAAATCGAAGCGGGAAACTATACCGTATGTGGCGCGATACTGGCAGCATCTGAAGGGAAAGTCATACTGCTTTCAGAGGATAGATGTGCCTGTTCCGGCGGGAAGACGCATCTTGGTCTCACCCAGAAGAGAGAAATACCATGGAAGATGCTTGTTGAAGGTGAAAAGCTCTGGTGTGATGTTAAAATCGCGATAAGGTCGAGTATAGAAGTTGATAAGATTGCAAGACCACCCTATGTGCTTTCAAAGTTGAGTTCAGCACCGCAGGAATGGCAGAGCCAGTTTGAAATGATGACTGAGAAGATAAGGTCGAAAAGATAACTCTAGTTATGAAAAAGAAGAGACTATCAAAGAAGCACCTGCTATTTTTATTATATCCATCTGTATTTCTTGCACCTTTCGGTGGACTTACCGTACTCGCGTTGATTCTACCGCTTGAACGATACTTCACTGACGAGCCCTGGTTTATACCTGCATCTATTGCAATGTACATGATTCCCTTTGCATTCTTTCAGCTCTTTTCCGGTGCGCTTTCCGACATCTATGGAAGGAAACGTATCATTCTTTTTGGATTATTTACCTATTCTCTTGCATCGCTACTCTGTGCATCTTCGAATACTATCGGATTATTCCTGGGTGCACGGGCATTACAGGGGCTTGGAATCGCATTCATAGCTCCTATCATCCTGGCGGTCATCGGTGATGCCTTCGAGTACAAAGAACGTGGGCGGATAATGGGCGGATATGGTGCATCAACAACCGCAGGAACCGCATTAGGACCTTTTGTTGGTGGATTCTTCGCATTAATTGATTGGCGACTTGTATTCCTAATGTTATTCATCTTTTCGGGACTGCTTGGCTCTGTTTACCTCGTTTATTTCGATGCGTCAAAGGGCGGTGGAGAATTAAAGGATGTATTAAGGAAGATAAGTGGTGTAGCTAAAAATAAGGATGTTTTACTGCTTTGTATGATTGGACTTCTCGTATTCTTCGGAAATATCGCACTGATGATGTTTTTATCAGATACACTTAAGAGCTCGGTGAGCGAAGATAAGATAGGTATTTTGTTATCCACATTTGGATTCGTTGGGATCGCGACAGCGCCGATTGCCGGTTATCTTACCGATTTCATCGGTAGAAAGAAGATGTTGCTTATCGGATTGACCATCTTGCTCGGTGCGTTTTTGATACTTATGCGGGCAGATTCATATACTGCCTTTTTCATCCCGCTTGCAATCATGGGTATCGGAAATATAACTATCTTTACCTCGCTTAACACGATGATTGTTGAGTGCGTGCCTGAGTCAAGAGGAGCTGCTGCTTCTATTTATAATAGCTGCCGGTTTTTGGGCTACGGACTAGCGCCTGTGGCAACCTTACCGGTTTATTTGGTGTATGGGCTGGAGGGAATCGTTATTTTGTGCGTCTGTTTCGTAGTGATGAATATTCTGATTTCAACGCGGGTTCGGGGATAAGTGGATTTCGGGTATGTAGCATAGAGTAAATGTTTCTTCCATGTCATCTGTTCCGCGGGTGCTCAAGATCGGGTAGGTGACGCCAACTACGTAGGTGATTGGATACATTATGCCTCTTCGTACCCTGTGAGACCGTTGAAGCAGAGTGTTGATGAGTTTGAGAGGTTTTCTTACGAACCTGGAGTACTGGAGAATTTAATGGCGAAGAATGCTACTGAGCTGTTTGGTATCCCAATCTAAATTTTAATAAAATACAAGCACCTTATGTTAAATACGGGGTGGAGGAATAAAAAAGGTTTCAATCAGACCTTTTGAGGAGGGTGATAATCCCACGCTTCCGGTTAGAATAGAGAACGAGAATTTTTAAGTAGATAAAAGAAGCAGGGTATATAGGAGATGAGAGAAGCATATAGCCAAGAAGTGGCTTTGTTGGCGTAGAAGTGTGTAAAATGCCCAAACTAAACGCAAACCTAAAAGCCGAACTACTCGCAACAGGAAGCGTGGATGTAGATGCCTCACTACTGACAGGAACGTCCACATCAGCCGCAGGTCCCGGCACAGGCCAAAAGTCATTATTCTTTACATCCGGTGGCCATCGAGTACGTTTAGAGATCAACAAAAACTCGCCACTCGCGATGATAAAGGAAAACAGCGATTTTATAATCCTTAGAGACGATAAAGAGTTGGTAAGAGGCGAAATTGAGCCAGTACTCGCGCATTGTCCGGAGCAAGCTTACATCACACTGAGTGAACGCTGTATCTATGACTGTAAATTCTGCTCGGTCCCAAAGTTGCAAGGTAAAATCAAGACGCTGGATGAGGTCGTCAATATCGTTGAGCAGGCAAAGAAGACCGGGCTTATGAAAGCAATCGCAATTACGTCTGGCGTGGCAGAATCACCGGAAGATGAGATTGAACGTTTAGTTGCAGTGATAAGAGCACTGAAAAGATACAACGTCCCCATTGGTGTCGCGGCATATCCTACCAGAAACTCCACAAAACTATTGAAAGAAGCTGGTGCCGTTGAGCTCAAATACAACGTAGAAACCATGAATCGAGATATATTTGATAAGGTCTGTAAGGGGCTTTCGCTCGATTTTATATTAGACTCGTTACGGGACGCAGTACCGGTATTTGGCAAGAATAGGGTATCCACGAACTTCATCATTGGACTCGGTGAGACGGACGAATGCGTGCGCAAAGGAGTTGAGCATTTAGCAAAGATGGGTGTAATACCCGTTCTACGTCCAATAACCATACAACCCCTACGAAAAGACGAGCTTGAAGCCGCAACAAGACCCGATGCTGAGCGGTTGCTTAAACTCGCATGGATGACACGTGAACTAATAGATAACTACGGTCTTCGTGTAGATGTCTCGCAGACGATGTGCCTTACATGTACGGGCTGCGATATAACGCCTTATAGGGATATATGAGTTTACAGGATGAGTTTTGTGAGAAAAAATTTATGTATGCTCTACGAACTTTAAATTCTTTGTAAAATTCACATGCGTTCGCTTGAACCCTATTTCTTCTTTCGATACTCTTCTGTTCATTCTTTTTTATCACTTCTCTATTTTTCGTTTATGTACCACAAACTCACGGAGAATAATGCTATACCTTTATATGTATCTTCAAACCAAAGTTTAATTGAGGTGAATAGAAAATGGAGGATGAATATGGGAAGTTCTCGACTGATTGGGAGAGAATGCCTGGTGACACTATGGAGTACCGAAAGAAGGTTGGCCTTTTCGTGATCATCGCCAGAGTGGATGAGAAGCTTTGTGAGAAATGCGATGAGCAGCACCCGGGTTATGTGTTCAAGACAATAGATAATAGCGGGAAGGATGTAGAAAATTCAGAGGTCTATTGGTGCCCTAAATGCGGTGGAATGACTCCGGAGAACTACGAAAAATTTGTGAGAGCTGAGTTTCTATTTGGTGGGGGAGATTGAATCTGGAAACTTACGGACGTTTTCGTAAAGAGTGAGTTGATAAGATCAAAAGGTTAGCTCGCATAAACATAATACCCCCCTTTTTCTTTTTATGTCTCTTTTGCTAAAGCGTTTCTTTCTAAGAAACGGTTTTTATGTCTTTATCAAATAGCGAAACGCACTTAGAGCTGCTTTCGCGCCTTCTCCCGCAGCCACGATAATTTCTTTCTCCGGTGCATTAGTTACGTCACCAGCCGCGAATATGCCCACAACACTCGTATTACAGTCGCAATCTACCTCTACTTCTTTCAATTCGTTAAGTTTCACCACATCCTTTGCGAATTCAACATTTGGTATTGCTCCAATCTCTATAAAAACACCGCCAACATCAAGACCCTTATCGCCATTTATATCCCGGATAACGATACTTTCTACATTATCCTTTCCCTTTATCTCATTGACCGTATAACCAGCCAAGAATTCTACTTTACCCGATTTTTTCGCCTTCTCTACTAAAACCGGGTCTACCTTTACCGATACACGAGCTATACTGTAAATCTTTCGCGCATATTTCGTAAGGTCGTTTACCGCAGTAATAGCAGGATTCGCACTACCGATTACCGCTACATCCATTCCATCGAAAAGGGGTGCGTCACAAGTAGCACAATAACTTACGCCTCTGCCTACCAATTCTTTCTCGCCCGGCACATTCAGGGACCTCGCACGTCTACCAGATGCAATAATTACCGTTTTGCCCCTGAATTTATTACCCTTAGAAATCTGCACCGCGAAAAAATTATCATCCTCACTGAGCTTTGTCACCTTGTCACCTATCAATAAAGGAATAGGAAACTGCCAGACCTGCTCCTCAAATTTACGCATCAATTCCTGCCCGGTTATAAATTGGTAGCCCATATAGGTCTCTACATCTGTAGCGAGGAGTGTCTGCCCCCCTACATTCCCACTTATAACTAAAGTGTCAAGTTTCTTCCGGGCAGCATAAACCACAGCCGTCATCCCCGCTGGACCTGCCCCTATAATAATTAGGTCGTATAGTTTATCTTCTTCTACGGGCTCCTCTTTTAGCTCTTCGGGTAGTATGAACTCCATATTATTTCTCTCTTTATACGTTTTATTCAGCATAGGATTTTATTGTTTTTTTTCAAACAAAAAGACCGAAGAAGGATAAGAAGTTGCCAGTAGTCTTGAACCAGAAGGGAGTTCCTCAAATATGTTAAGGATACAAAGGGAATGAAGGCTCGGCACACGATGCTTTTAGATGTGGCATTGGAGACGACAAGAAGCTACCTGAAAGAATATGGACAATCAGAATGCTTATTTCCAAGCCATGATAAGGGCAAGCATATAACAACTCTGGCAGTTGAGAAGATATTCACAAATGCGTGTAAAAAGGAAGGCAAACATTGAAAAGAATGTCACTGTTCATTCTCTCAGGCATAGTTTCGCTACACATCTGCTGGAAAGCGGTACCGATCTGCGGTATATCCAAGAGTTGTTGGGGCATAAAAGTTCAAAGACGACAGAGAGAGATATATACTCATGTGAGTAACAAGGATATGGGTAAGATTAAAAGTCCGTTGGATAGCTTACAGATAAGAGGTGGATGGTTGAAGATGGAAAAGTTCGGTCAGAGGGGTGTATATGCGAACTAAGTTCTGATATAAACCGTTATATTTAATTTTGGATTACTAAAAACAGAAAAAGAGGGGGGATTTTCTAAAACAGATGGGACATACTATTATGGGTGTTTCGCCCAATTAAGAAAGATTTCATGGGTGTTCTGTTAAGGAAAATATGTCTGCTCACAACGATTTAGAAGCACTATTTTTTGCGGGGTAGCGCTCAATATTAGTCATTTATCTTATGTAGTAGAAACTCAGGGCATTGGGAAAAATGTAGCTATGCTCACTGAAAATACAGTCTAAAACCATGTTGTGAGGATTACCAGAGAGGCAGATGTGTCAAATAAAAGCGTGATGCTGCAAGGTATATCTCTTAACCGAACACCTATGAGAAAGAGTTATAATGATAAAATATTCATTATAATCTATGGAACTAAAACATATCGAAGTAAGTAATTTTAGGTCAATCGCTGAAGGTTTTGAAATAGTTATGAAACCAAGATGTAGAGTTCTTATAGGTATAAATGAGTCTGGCAAATCTAATATTTTAAATGCCCTATCGATGTTATGTTCCGATGCAAATCCTAATCCAACAGATATAAGAGAGCCTTTAGCAGGTGAGGATCCTATCGATGAAGCATTTGTAAATTTCTTTTATGTTTTATCTCATGATGAATTGAATAAAGTAGTTCTCAACATAAAAAAGAAAATATTATGTTCCGACCTTTCTAAACCATTAATAAAAAGAGGAGA
>QENJ01000247.1 GCA_013374505.1 Candidatus Methanophagaceae archaeon | reverse complement strand
TGAAGATAGATACGCCCATCATAAAAGTAATGAAAGCCGGTGCTTATGACTATCTGATAAAAGACCCGGAGAGTAATTACTTCAAAATTCTTCCTGCAACGGTAGAAAGTGCACTTAGACGGAAAAGAGCAGAGGTGGAACGGGAACAGTTGCTCAAAGAACAGGAAGTAAAGAACACCGAGCTGGAGCGGTTCACCTACACGGTTTCTCACGACCTCAGAGCGCCTTTACTTACTATTCAGGGTTTTGCTGCGGTCATGCGCGAAGATCTTAAGCGGAATGAAAGAGAAGAAGCGGATAACCATTTGAATAGTCTAATAGAGGAAGCATCAAAGATGGAACACTTGTTGGATGACACATTGCAACTCTCTCGTATCGGTCGTATAGTGAATCCGCCGGAAGATGTTTCATTCGCGGATATTGTTAAAGATGCGATTGGGCAGGCATCCGAGCAGTTGAGAACAAACGCTGTTGAAGTATCCGTGGCTGAATACTTGCCTGCTGTTCATGTGGACCGCATGAGAATAGCCGAGGTGCTTGTGAATCTCATAACAAACAGTATAAACTACATGGGTGAACAACCACATCCCGAGATGGATATTGGGTATCGCACGGATGGTAAAGAGACCGTGTTCTTTGTTACGGATAATGGCATAGGGATAGACAAAAGCCAGCACGAGAAGGTGTTCGAGCTTTTCTACAAGCTGGACAGTCAGGGTAAAGGAACGGGTGCCGGACTCGCAATCGTGAAGCGGATAATCGAGGTGCATGAAGGTCGTATTTGGATAGAATCAGAGGGAGGTAAAGGATGCACGGTCTGTTTTACGCTGCCTGTTCGTTCTTGAGAGCATGTTTACCTCTGAGCACACAGAGAGTCAGGAATTTATCCCTGTCCCGCGCTCTTTATGTTCTCGGTAGTAAAATACAAACATTGCACAAAAAATTTAGCGATATTCATCATAAAATTTTATGGTGTCCTACGGGTTAAATACGACAAACACACATTCTAAGTAACATAGGATGATTTTCAGAGCCGGGAATGACAGAGAGAAAGCAGTCAGAAAAGAATGATGAACGTCCTGCGATAACGGCGCAGGTCAATGTTCTAGAACAGATACATGAACTGCGAAAAAGCGAGGAAGTGTATCGTTCCTTAGTGGAGTCAACCGAAGATTCTGTATATCTTGTAGATAGAGATTGCCGGTATCTGTTCATGAGCGATAAGCACCTATCACGGCTTGGATTGCCGGCAGGCCAGGTTATAGGGACGACATACGGCGAGTTACATTCACCCGAAGATGCAAAAGAGCTGGCTGAAAAAGTCAACCAGGTATTTGAAACCGGAACGTCTATCCGGCATGAACACAGAAGTCGAAGAGACAATAGATATATCCTCCGAACTTTAAGTCCGGTCAAAGAGCCAGACGGAAAGGTAACAGCCGTAACGGTAGTTTCAAAAGACATCACGGCGATGAAACAGACGGAGAAGGAACTGATAGAGACGAAAGATTATCTGGATAACATCATCAATAGTTCTGCGGACACGATTACTGTTGTGGACCTGAATGGGATTGTGCGCGACTGGAATAAGGGCGCTAATGGCTTCATGGGTTATCGTGCGGATGAAGTGATCGGGAGACCAAACAGTATTTTATTCGCGGATCCCGAAGATGCGGACAGGATACAGGAACTGGTGCGTAGAGAAGGCGAGATAAAAACTATCGGACTATCGCGTTGAGGAAGGATGGTAAGCCGGTTCATATCAGCATGTCCGCAGCGTTGTTAAAGTACAAAGATGGCGTACCGATTGGCTCCGTTAGAGTAAGCCGAGATGTAACAAAAGACGTGGTGCTGGAGGAACGGCTAAAAGAAGAGCGGGACAACCTGAATTTGATATTGGAAAGCATGGTTGACGCTATATATATTGTATCAAAGGACTATCGGATAGAGTTTATGAACCGGGTTTTGATTGATGAAGTTGGCGATCAGGTTGGTGATATTTGCTATAAAGCGTTTCATAATAGAGTAGAACCCTGTCCACACTGTAAAACTGCAGAGGTATTGACAGGGAAGACCGTGCGGTGGGAATGGTATTCTCGCAGGATGAACAAGACTTACGACCTTATTGAGACGCCACTGAGGAATGTTGACGGCAGTATCTCAAAATTAACGATTTTTAGGGACATCACCAAGCGCAAATGGATGGAGAAGAAACTGGATGAATCCCATAAGTTTCTTGAGGCCGTCATCGAGACCATTCCGGACACAATCACCCTTAAAGATTCGGAACACCGCATTGTGCTTGTAAATCAGGCATATTGTAACATATCACGGGTTACAAAGGACGAAGTAATAGGAAAAACGGTCTTACGAGAGAAAGACAACGAAGTATTTCAAACAGGAAGAGGATTAGACCTCACAGAACGAACATATACTGACAATAAAGGTAATTGCCACTATGTATCGGTAAAAAAAGCACCTTTAACAGACGAATCGGGAGAAGTATCTCATGTTCTTACAATAAGTCGTGACATCACGGAGACAATGCGTACGGCTGAGGAACGAGAACGGCTATTGAGGGAGATAGAAACAAAGAACTCCGAGCTGGAACGATTCTCATACACAGTTTCTCACGACTTGAGGTCGCCACTTATTACTATTCAAGGCTTTGCTCATCTCCTGAGAGAAGATTTAGAGCAGGGAAAAACAGAGGACTTGGCGTCTCAGTTAGAGTATATAGAAACAGCCGCTATTAAGATGGACCGCCTAATAACGGACACGCTGCAACTCTCTCGTATCGGTCGGGTAGCAAATCCACCAGAAGATGTGCCGTTTGGCGCACTTGTGCAGGAAGCACAGGAACAAATAAAATCCAGTGGGGTTGAAGTTACCGTGGCTGATGACTTTCCCACTGTTCATGTGGACCGGATGAGGATAGTAGAGGTGCTTGTGAATCTTATAACAAACAGTACAAAGTACATGGGTGAACAACGGCATCCTAAGATAGATATTGGTTACCGTGTGGATGGCAAAACGCCCGTATTTTTTGTGCAGGATAATGGTATGGGAATAGACCAGACTCAGCACGAAACGGTGTTCAAGCTGTTCCATAAAGTGGATGGTAGTAGTAACGGAACCGGTGCGGGGCTTGCCATTGTGAAACGGATAATCAAGGTGCATGAAGGTCGCATCGGGATAGAATCCAAGAAGGGCAAAGGCTGCACGGTTTGTTTTACGCTGCCGCTTATCCATGTCAGGTGATGTTAGCTACGAGCTGAAGAGGGATATATAGGATTAAACAGGTAGGTTATACATACGAGTTGGTCATGCCTGCAAATCATGGTAACACGCAACTTTCACTTTTTGGTACACACGATCCAAGGTATTGCGATTACGCCCGAGAAGGTGTATTTAACAAAAGTTTCAAATATATCGCACTATCCTTTATAATAATTTTATTATTTTTTAGCATATATCTAAATTCATTTTCAACTGTGTGCTAATAAACTGTTAAGCATAACTAATTTTAAATGCAGGTTATTCTGATCTTATAATTAGTGAATGAAAAAAATGAATACAAAAATTATAGAACGAATAGAAAGGTTGAAGCGAAAGAAAAATGCGATTGTCCTCGCACATTACTTCGAAAGGCCAGACGTTATGGCAGTAGCAGACATTGTTGCGGGCTCTACCGGGCTAATAGAGGAAACGCTGAAGGCAAATGCCGATATTATAGTTGTTTGTGGTGTTGATTTTATGGCAGAAACAGCGGCAATACTAAATCCTGATAAGAAAGTTATTGCTCCCGTTCAACGTGCAGTATGCCCATTAGCACTGCAATTAACACGAAAGGAGTTGCTTGAAGCGAAGAAGGAGAATCCGGGTTCTGAAGTTCTCATATATCTAAACTCGCTTACAGAGACAAAGGCAGTTGCCGATTGCATCTGCACGGCTGCGAATGCCGCAACAATAGCAGATAAGATGGATGACAGTTTGCCCATCTTATTTGGTCCCGACCAGGCTGTATCGTATTATGTGAGAAAACGGACGATAAAAGAGCTTATCACCGTTCCCGAGTATGGAGCTTGTCCGGTGCATCATAAAATAGTTCGCGAGGACTTGATAAATGCGAAGGTTGCACATCCAGAAGCAAAGATTGTCGCACATCCAGAATGTATTCCTGAAGTCCAAGATCATGCGGATTACATCGGTTCAACGGGTGGGATGATAAAGTATTGCACGGAGACAGAAGCCGATGAATTTTTGGTAGCTGCCGAGGTTGGGTTAATCCACATGCTTCAAAAAGAAGCACCCACTAAGATTTTTTATCCCGTCACTACTACTGCTATCTGCGGCGGCATGAAAAAGACTACGGTAGTGAAAATAGAAGAAGCGTTAGAGAAAGAGAAGTATGAAGTGGTAGTTCCACGTGAAATTGCTGTGGATGTGAGAAGAGCGATGGAGAGGATGTTCGAGTTAGCCTAAAACATTTTTGCAAGCAAAAAGCTTCACCAAAAACTTGTTTCTCTGGTCAAGCTATTTTCTTGTTCCGAAGTACGGATTCCTGTGACTTTGCTCAACTTGAGCAATATTCTAGTACCAAAACTTTATAAGCACAAACTACCTAAAATAAAATGAATATTAATGGCAACCAATGATAGTAACTACATGTCGCTAGGTTAGGGGTAGAAGGTTGGAAGGGCGAAAAGAGGGAGGGCTATTGTGGTAACAAAATTTGCAACCAGTTTGAGTAAGGGCAAAGACGGTGCTATGGTAGCGAAAGAAGCCGTTCTACGGGCAAAAGAGAAATTGGATGGAGCACGAGTTGATCTATCTATTGTATATTCTTCCAGTTATTATGACCCTAGAAAAGTGGTAGATGCAATAAGAGAAGCCACCAATAATGCGCCTTTAATCGGATCTTCTTCAGCAGGCGAGTTCACAGAGGAAAAGGTAGAAAGAGGCAGTGTAGCTGTGGGCTTACTCTCCTCTGATGACATAAAAATCTTTACTGCTATAACTGAAGGAGTGAAAGAAGATCCGGAAGCAGCAATAAAAGAAGTTGTAGCGAAGCTGCCCACAGACGTGGAAGGTTACCCATACTTGACTGCCATTATCCTGATTGATGGTTTATCCGGTGTGGGTGAGGAGGTTACTTTATTGGCATCCTATCATTTTGGTAAGGAACTAAAGATTGTCGGAGGGATGGCTAGTGACGATTTCAAGATGGAAAAGACATTTGTGTTTTCCGATGATAATGTGTGTACCAATGCACTCGGTGTCTGCCTTTTCGCCTCGAAAATGCCTTTGTTTACCAGCGTAAAACACGGGCACACGCCTCTAAGTAGGGCTTTTAAAGCAACCAGGGCTGAAGGTAATGTGCTTTATGAAATAAATAACAGATCAGCATGGGAGATATGGAAGGAAGAAACGGCAGAAGTTGCCCGAAATAGGGGTATAGATGTAGAACAACTT
Source organism: Candidatus Methanophagaceae archaeon (assembly GCA_013374505.1). Classification (GTDB taxonomy): domain Archaea; phylum Halobacteriota; class Syntropharchaeia; order Alkanophagales; family Methanospirareceae; genus QENJ01. The sequence goes on along the minus strand of QENJ01000247.1, from coordinate 2,783 downwards.
AAAACACCTTCAGAAATTGCGCAGTTTTTTGCTAATTACATACTCGGTTTAGCAACCGAAAAGGAAGGAGAATACCGGATAAGATGGCCTGCGAGTATAAACGAAGATGGCTCACTCAATTTCACCTGCGGTATTGCGGAAGGCGCCGTTTTTCGTATTATGGACGGCAGTAACTTTGAAAAACAGATAAATGCCGCAGAGGAAGCTGCCAGGATAGCAAAGCAGAGCTCGGAAAATGCAGGTTATTCAGATTTTGCTAGAATCCTCGTCTTTGAGTGTGCAGTAAGACAATTAATGCTGGGCGATAGATTTTCTGAGGCGGTGGACCGCTTTAAGAAGGTCCTACCGGGCGTTCCTATCTTAGGTTGGGAGACATACGGCGAAATTCGACTGGAGCCCGGACAGTTCAGCGGTTTTCACAATACCGCTTCGGCAATTCTGCTCATCTCGAACGGTGATATAAAAAAGTAGATAAAAAGAACGGCAATGAAAATAAATAAAAATGACCTGATAAGCACATATGCCCAGAGTATCGGTATAGAAGCAGCTAAAGAACTGATAACGAAAAAGATAAATGCCGCGGCCTTAACGGATAAAGAGCGCTACACGGAGGAAGAGATAGCCCGGATATGCAGTGAACTGCTAAAGGAAGGCGGTTTAATCAGAATAATTGCACAAACTTTTTTAGTTCAATTAGAGCGCAAGAGGTTAGAAGAGCAGACATTGCTGCTCGACAACATAGAAACCCAGATCTGGTATTTGACGGATATAGAAACTTATGGTGCAGTAAACAAAGCCCGAGCAGATTTTTTGGGGCGGCCAAAGGCTAAGTTAGAGGGTAAGAATATACGTGACATAATTAGAACTAAAGAAGCCGATGTTTGTATTGCTGGTAACAACGAAGTATTTGATAAGAAAAAGCAGACTCGCACTGAGCAATGGGTAAGAAATGGCAAAGGAGAAGAACGTTTACTCTCTATTATATTGACGCCGAAATTAGATGAAAAGGGTGAGGTCGAATATGTAATATGTGTAGCAGAAGACATCACCGAACGGAAGCGTGCGGAAGAAGAGGAAAAGCAACATCGTAAACGGATTGAAAATTTGTCTAAAACGGCTATGCGATTTGTTGAGTTCTCTCCTGATGAAGACATTTACCGTTTCATTGGAGAACAATTAAAAGAACTTACTGGAGACTCGATTGTCGCCATTAATTCTATTGATAAGGATCCAAGCATCCTGGTTACTCGTGCAGTATTAGGCGTGGGTAATTTTTCTAAGAGTATTATAAAACTTGTCGGGAAGCATCCTGAGGGCATGACCTACAATAGATCTGCAGAGGATCTTTCTTATCTTTCCGATGGTAAATTGCATGAATATAGAAAGCGGTTATATGATGTTTTATTAAAGACGATCTCGAAACCTGCTTGTGATGTTATCGAGAGATTTTGTAAGATGGGTAAAATATACACAATAGGCTTTACAAAAGAGCGAGAATTGTTTGGCACCGCGGTTATAATTTTACCCAAAGGCGCTGAGTTAGAAGATGAAATAATAATCGAGGCGTTTATAAAACAAGCAGCAATAGCGCTTCAGCGCAAGAGTGCAGAGGAAGCACTGCGAGAGGCGGAAGAACAGTTCAGAACTATTGTTGAGACCGCACCCAGTTTCCTTATGATTACTGATTCAGAGGGCAATAACACATACGTCAGCCCTAACTGTGAAGAGTTTACAGGCTATACAGAGGAAGAACTATTAGGTAGCGTGAGATGGTGGGTGCATGGGGATGATACGCCGAAGGCGAAGGCACTCTTTGAACGTACCTTTAAGGATGGAGTGGGCGGCAGGGATTTTGAATACAAAGCGGTAAAAAAGAACGGTGAATTGTGGTATGCGTCAAGCTCGTGGGAGCCGCTTAGAGATAGAGAAGGGCAGTTTTTGGGTATTGTCTTCCAGACGATTGACGTTACCGAGCGCAAGCGTGCGGAGGAGAAGATAAAAGCATCGCTGAAGGAAAAGGAGGCGTTGTTGCAAGAGACACATCATCGAGTAAAGAACAATCTTCAGGTTGTGTCGAGTCTGCTCAGTATGCAAGCACGAGCAGCAAAAGATGAAGATACCGTTGACATACTCACAGAATCCAGAAATAGGATAAATGCGATGGCACTTATCCATACACAATTATACGAAAGCGGAAACTTATCCGCGATAAAGATGAAGGGTTTTGTGGATAAAATGGTACGGCAGATGTTTCAGAGTTATCCCGTTCGCGATATGAAACTTACCCCGATCGTTAATGTAGCGGATTATCCACTTCCTGTATCTATTGCCGTACCAGTCGGATTAATTTTTAATGAACTGATCTCAAACGCATTTAAACATGCTTTTGTTAATAGAAAAGAAGGTAAGATTGAGGTCAGTCTCTGTGCATCGGGAAAAAGTATTAGCATGACAGTCAGCGATGATGGCGTTGGACTACCAGAAGGGTTCGATATTAATACTACTGCAACTCTTGGTCTGCACTTGGTAACGATTCTGGCTGAAGACCAGTTACGGGGAAAGTTGGAGGTTGTCAGTGATGAGGGTGCGAGTTTTAAGATCGCGTTTGAGATAGAGACGCTATAGGGAAATTGATACGGGAAACTATTTTGTGTAGTTACGATATATACTAAAATATTGCAGATTAAGACTAGGGCGATTGCTTGCCCCTCCTCGTCTCAGAACGGTACGTGAAAGTTTCCCTTCATACCGCTCAAGCATTTCATAACCCTTTCTGTATCGGG
>QENJ01000246.1 GCA_013374505.1 Candidatus Methanophagaceae archaeon | reverse complement strand
CCTTGAGTAAGCTTTTATATTATTATTCTCAAAGTCATGATTTGTAGTGAAGAGTGGAACTGGTAAATGAGGCAAATAGCTTTTTATGGTAAAGGTGGCGTGGGCAAATCCACAGTGAGTTCGAATATCGCGGCGGCATTAGCGGAGCAAGGGATATCTGTGCTGATGATCGGCTGCGATCCGAAGCACGACTGCACGATGAACCTGCGAGGTGATGTTGAGATACCCACTATCCTTGAGGTATCACGAGATAAAGGGATTGAGAGTGTGGGTCTTGATGAGTTGGTGGCGGGAAACATAATCGAACTTGACGAGGTCATCTATAAGGGTTACGGCGGTGTTTATTGTGCCGAGTGCGGAGGCCCAAAACCGGGTTTCGGCTGTGCTGGTAGAGGTGTCATTGTCGCAATAGATCTGCTCAAGAGATTGAATGCCTTTGAACGACTGAAACCGGATGTAGCGTAGGAAACAAGACCCTCGAAGAAGCCCTTACCTTTATGCTCGTCATAGTGTTTCTCAGTTAACCCCCGGCTCACCATTGTGAGCTTCAACGCTATCAACCTAAAGCCACTCCTCCTCGAATTACCCTATTATTTCACCTAAGAGACCTCGTTCTATACCACCGGGCTTTAGCGCTAAGAAAGTTCGCTCTATTTTCGCCATTTTCTTAGTACGCTATATCACCCCGGATATAAAACTTCACGAAATATGATGGAACTAAGGGAAACCGTAATAGCGGCGTGGAAATGTTCCTGCAAGCATTGACGGCTATAAATAGGTATATCAATACCAGTTTGCCCGTATCCGCATGAAAAACGGCCAGACCTTTGGAACACGAAACGTAAAATCCTGGCAACACGATACGAAATGTATATCACACCCTTAAATCCTCATCCTTTAATCTAACTACAATCTCTTCAATAACCGCCTTTAAAAGTGCCTTGTTATCGTAACCCACCAAAAAAGCAGCTAAATCAATTTTACTGTTCTTCTTTTCTTTAACCGTCGAGACGAGATTCTTCATCGCCCGCGCTATATCATCCACAATGCTCACCGTTGCAGTTTTAGAAGTCCGCGATAACGGATTTAAATCAATTGTTATCACTTTCTTGCCCATATTAATAAGTGCTTCGCACCTATCGCCATCTTCCAGGGGTGCAAGTACAACATCCGCACTGTATATCCCCTCGCGGTCTACCATTGCGCGTGCATGTTCTATACCCAGTATTTTTGCATCTAAAGTGTTGCCAAGCACATTCTTAGCACCCTGTTTCTCTAACAGCGCTTTTATCTTTCTCGCTCGCTCTTCGGTCCTATAAAAAATATTCACCTCTAACGGTGCGTTTAGCAATTCGCTCAATTCAATCATATCTTTCGCTACCAACGCGGCTACATTACCATTTACAGAAAGCACAGGCCTATTCGCAGTCAATAGCATAGCAGCAGCAACTTCCGTCGCTCTTCTCGCAGATTTTAAGGTCCGTTCGCCGATTAAATAATCAAAAGCTTCGCCACGACCATGAGCTATCAATCCCTGCTGAGAGGTTATTCCCGCTTCTATACAATCTACGAGCTTATCTCGTGTCATTAACGATTTGTATCTTGGATGCAACTCTGGTATTATCGTCATTAAAAGGTACGTAAATAAGTACGGGATGATAAAGAACCACGGGATTTTACGCGATTTGACAAACCCAGGATACAAACCTATACACGCTTCTCTTTCTTATCCACCCGTATCTCTTCTATCCTAGTATGTGGATAATTCCCGGTATCGTCCTTCTCCACTGGTTTCACCATGTCCCATATCGTCAGCAAAGCGATACTCACACCACACAACGCATCCATCTCTACACCCGTCTTACCAACTGACTTCACAGTTACCACCGCTTTTATTTCGGCCTCTTCTAACGTGAAATCAACAGTTACCGCATCAATACTGATATAATGACATAAAGGAATCACCTCAGGCGTCTTTTTCACTGCTAATATCGCCGCGGTCTCCGCACACGAAAGCACATCCCCTTTCTTTATAGCTTTTGTTTTTATCTGCACAATCGTGCTACTTTTTAATTTTAGCCTGCCAGAAGCCACTGCTACTCGCACTACATCGTTCTTCTCGCTTATGTCCACCATACGCACGCCATGCCGCTGCATTGTTCTTTATCAAGCTGGTGGCCACACACCAAAATAGATCTCCAAGCCCAATACCACGACAGCTAAGGCTATGCCTATAACCACTATCGTCCTCGGTGAGAACTGAATCGTAGATTCCTCCACATCGTAATATCGCATCAAGCCCGCGGAGGACATAAGCCCACGCTCTTCACCTTTTCCGCCGCCTCCGCCAACTTCCTTCCTACTTGCTTTCTGTGCCTTCTTCGCCGCTTTTACTTTTGACATCTTCTACCAATCTACCCTCAATTTAAATTCATATTTCTCTGTTATAATATTATCTTCTGCATCACCAAATTCTATCACATCCGCATGTAACGTAGCTTTCAAATCGGCACATGTACTTTCTAACTGCACTTCCGTCTCCTTATCGCAATTTATTAGTATTCTACTTATCTGTGCATTCAGCGCCTTCTTGTTTAGCGTCTTGTATTTCCGCACAGCCGAAATCACGTCCTCTGCTTTATCGCCCGTCTCTTCCACGGTTTCGTCAATCATACTCCCAACCAGCTCGGGCCATTTTGATATATGTATACTCTTACAGTTCTCTTTCTCCGCGAAATACACGTGGTATATCTCTTCTGTGATATGCGGCATTATAGGTGCCATCATCTTTAGCATCGCCAGCAATGCAACATAAAGGGTATATTGCGCACTCCTCTTCGCTTCTTCGCCACGCTCGGGAGTGTACAACCTGTCCTTCACTATCTCTAAATAGACATCGCAGAAAGTATGCCAGAAGAAATTCTCTAATGTTTTCTTAACATTTGAAAATTCATAGTCATTGAAACTGTCCGTGCATGTCCCGATCAGTCTATTCAATTTAGAAAGCAGCCATCTATCGGTAATCTCCAACTCGTCAAACTTCAAATCATAGCCGTCCAGATGAAGTAACGTGAATTTCGAGGCATTCCACAATTTGTTTATCATTTTCACGCCCCGTCTTAGCTCTTTATCTTCGTACGGCAAATCGTCACCAAGCTTGGCTGAGCACGCCCAAAACCGTAAAGCATCGCCCGAATATCTCTCGATACTCACTTGTGGCTTTATTATGTTCCCTTTGCTCTTGCTCATCTTCTCCCGCTTCGGATCGAGCACGAACCCGTTAATTATGACATCTTTCCATGGGATTTCGTTCTCATGTAACAGCCCTTTTACCACGGTATTGAAAAGCCAGAAAGTGATAATATCATGGCCATTGCTCCTGAGCGACATCGGATAGATTCTATTGAATAACGAATCGTCCTCTTGCCATTTAGCCGCAATTTGGGGCGTTAAAGACGAGGTTGCCCAGGTATCCAGCACATCCAGTTCCGGTTTGAAACTATCGCAGCCACATTTTGGACATTTATCAATCGGCGGTGCATCTTCTGAAGGGACCACGGGTAAATCTTTCTCGTCCGCTATCACTTCGAATTCACAATCTTCACAGTACCAAACAGGGAACGAAATCCCATAGTAGCGTTGCCGTGAGATACACCAGTCCCACTTCAAGCCCTTCACCCAATTATCGTATCGCGACTGCATATACGGGGGATACCAGTTCAGTTTCGCACCCGCCTCGAGGAACAAGTCCTTCAAGTCCAGATATTTTATGAACCACTGTTTGGTCATTATATATTCCACTGCTGTGCCACAGCGCTCATGCACATTTACAGTATGAGAAATATCCACTTTGTCATTTAGCAAGCCTTGTTCCGCTAAATCTTCCACTATTGCCTTTCTCGCGTTCTTTATACGCAGCCCCGCATATTTGCCCGCTTCTGCGCTCATCTTGCCCCGTTCGTCAATAACGGAAATCCAGGGTAAATTGTGCGTCTTCCACCATTCTACATCTGTGCTGTCTCCGGCAGTACAACACATAACGATTCCTGTACCGCTCTCAGGGTCCGCTTTCTCATCTGCCATAATCGGCACTTCATGTCCAAATAGCGGCACTTTTGCGTTCTTACCCGCATATCTTTTGTAGCGTTCGTCAGTTGGATGATAGAATACCGACACGCAAGCGGGTAAGAGTTCAGGTCGCGATGTAGCAATAAACAAATCTTCGCCTTCTACATTGAACGTTATGTCGTAAAGAGTAGAGGGCAGGATCTTATCTTCTGTCTCTACCTGTGCGATAGCCGTACTGCATTTCGGGCACCAGACCGTAGGTTCGTATTTCCTGTATGCTCGTCCCTTCCTGTAAAGATGGATAAAACTTCGTTGCGAGGTCTTTCTGCACCATTCATTAGTCGTACGATAAGACATATCCCAATCAGGGCTTATCCCCAGACTTTTCCAATCTTCAAGCAGCCGCTTCTCCGCTAGTTCGCTCTCCTTCAAACAGAGTTCAACAAATTCATGCCGGGACATCTCCTCTGCCAGCTTTCCGGTCTTCTTCTCCACGTAAAGCTCAGTGGCAAGCCCATTATCGTCAAACCCGAATGGATAGAATATACTTTTGCCCAGCATCCGCTGAAATCGCATTATTGTATCTGCCTGGATATACGCCATTGCGTGCCCTATGTGCATTTCACCGGAAACCGTTGGTGGTGGCGTGTCTAACGAATAAATAGGGTTTTTATCAGCGGGATTGAACTTGTAAATTCCTTCTGTTTCCCAGAATACCTGCCATTTCCTTTCTGCTTCCTTAGCGTCGTATCTTTTGGGGATGTCCATCTTTATTCCATTCTACCGATAGGTGTTACATATATTTGTATCTACATTTAATTTGAAAGCTGTAAAATGCCAACTATCATGATTAAGATTTTAGATCCACAATATGGCGACAATTTTGTAGGAAGAGGAGAAGAAGTTAAAGAGCTTAAAGAAAAAATTGAGAACAGTGGGATTGTAGTCATAACAGGAGACAGAGGCATCGGGAAGACAAACTTGACGTTTGTCGTTGAGAAAGCTATAAACGAGAATAAAGCAGGGTTCTTAAAGAAAAAGACATGCTATCATGTCAATGGCTCGCTTTTCTACGAAGAAATGGGTACGATTTTCGCACCTTCAAAAAGAATTACGGGAGTCTCAAGTTCAGTTTCAACCCCTGTCGGAGGGGCTGGTGGTGGAATTAGCTGGAACCCAAGAGAATCTTTTATTTTGGAGTACATGGAGAAATCGAAAGAGAAGATAATTTTTGTAGAGAATGCACATGAATTAAAGAAAGTGGAGTTTGAAACTATTTTCGAGGCTACTCGTAGGAATAACCGCTTGAGATTCATTCTAGAAATTGCCACACCTTATAAATATGATGTTCAATTGCGAGGCGGCTCTTATGAAGTTGTCAAATTGAAGGAACTAAGCAAGGAGGATATAGAGAAGATAGTGATAAGAGAATGCCCGAATTTTTCAGATGTAATTATAAAGATGATTATCTCTCTTTCAAAGGGCTATCCGTATGTTGCGAGGTCGCTTGCTTATATCTGCGAAAATAAAAACACGGAAGAGGAGATGTTCAAGTTCCTAAATACTTTAAGCTATGATGACATGAAATTTAATCTCAGTAAGATACACAAGGAAGTTTTAGAAACGTTGGATAAAGATTCTCAAGAGGTAATAAAGAAATTGGCAATCGCGCCTACGACTTTGACATTGAAATTGATAGAGGCTTTTTGTGGTAAAGAAGTGGATACTCCGCTAAATGATATTATTGAAAGAGGGATTCTTGTAGAATCCAGAGAAAAAATATACCAAATATATCATCCGCTTTTTAGAGAGTATCTAAGGCATACACAACGAATAGCATTCGGAAATAAGAAGGAAATATATTGTGGGGCGATAGAAAAGGTAAAATCAGAGTTCGATTCTTTTTTCATCCTCCTTGAAGTTTTAAATGAACCAGATATTTTCAAGGAGTTAATAAAACGAATAGAGAATTATGGGGTTATTAATTCTATCGGAAGGCAAGCTTATACATGGGGGGAATTGGAACAAGCACTTTACGCATGGAATCATCTGCTCGAAAGAACAAAAGATAAGGATAAAGAAGGGGAAGCAATTGCAAGGGGAAATATAGGCACTGTCTACGGAATCAAAGGAGAACTTGATAAAGCTCTGGACTATTACGGGAAGGCTTTGAAATTAAATGAAGAATTGGGAAGTAAAGAAGGAATTGCAGCAGACTTTGGAAGTATAGGCAATGTCTACGAAACCAAAGGAGAGCTTGATAAAGCTTTGAAATATTACGGGAAGGCATTGCAATTAGATGAAGAATTGGGAAGTAAAGCAGGATTTGCAATAGGCCTAGGGAATATAGGCAATGTCTACTCAATCAAAGGAGAACTTGATAAAGCTCTGGAATATTATGAGAAGGCTTTGAAATTAAATGAAGAATTGGGAAGTAAAGAAGGAATTGCAGCAGACCTTGTAAATATAGGCATTATCCACCAAACCAAAGGAGAACTTGACAAAGCTCTGGAATATTACAGGAAGGCATTGAAATTAAATGAAGAATTGGGGAAAAAAGAAGGAATTGCAACAGACCTTGTAAATATAGGCATTATCCACCAAACCAAAGGAGAACTTGACAATGCTCTGGAATATTACAGGAAGGCATTGCAATTAGATGAAGAATTGAGAAGGAAAGAAGGAATTGCAGCAGACCTTATAAATATAGGCATTGTCTACCAAATCAAAGGAGAACTTGACAATGCTCTGGAATATTTCGGGAAGGCATTGAAAAAATTCAGAGATATAGGTAACAGAATAGAAACCGCTCGAACTTTGATGAGCAGCGGTGATGTTTTTGTTCTGAAAGGAGAAAAAGATCGTGCATTAGATTGTTATTCGGAAGCGAAAGATCTCGCAAAAGGAAGTTCTGTTTTTGAAGATGTCAGTAAACAATTGAACAGATTAAAAGAGGAGCAAAATGCGTAAGATATTTAGCAGAACAGAAAAGGAATATAAACAGTGCATAGTCCTCCGAGCTGATTTGAAGCTGTCAAAAGGCAAAGCAGCAGCACAAGCTGCCCATGCTTCTATACTAAGCTACGACCTTGCTGCGATGCGGGACAGAAAGGAATGGAAAGAGCAAGGGCAGAAGAAAGTTGTGCTTAAGGTGAACACCCTTGACGAGATATACAATTTAAAATACGAATCTGAGAAGTTTGACTTACCGGTTGCCATCGTAGAAGATGCGGGGCTAACGGAAATTCCGCCGGGTACGGTGACTGCAATAGGAATAGGACCTGCAAGTGCGGACGAAATAGACAAAGTAACGAAAGACCTGGATTTAATGTAACAAACAAACCTTTTCTTAGAAAGAAAAGCTTTACCAAAAGAAATGAAGCTACACCGATTAATTGCGCCCAAGGGAGGACCGACAAAACTCTTTGTCGGGGGCTTACATGGAACTGAAAGTGTATACACCGCACCTATTCTTGAGATATTAGCAACGGAAGAGATAGGTACGGGAGAAGTGATAATCGTACCTTGCCTAGTCGAAAACAGCAAATACATAGCGGTTTTATCCGAAGAATACTACCAGAGCCAAGAAGGCACGGAATTGCTTCGACTTATTCATGACTACAAACCGGATTTTTATTTCGAGCTACACGCTTATGGCGAGCAGTCATATTCTCGATTGACCGACCCGGAGCGTGAAATTAAGATAGGGGTGCCGCCGTTCATTGACCTCGTGGATGGAATTCTTCTGGGCTCTATCGCGCCAATCCTGAGGCGAGAGTTCAGCGAGCACGATTTCTGCGTTACCATAGAAGTTCCGAAATGTAAATGCGACAAGGCAGAGATTAAAGAAGAACTCCTGCAGATTTTGAGGATTGGACTAACGATAGCGACTAAAAGGGAAGCACTAGAAAAGCTCAGAATACGGTATCCCGCACAAATGAAAAGGGCAGAGCTGCTGTTTCAACAATACTACCGTAACAGATTGAAGCCTTTCTGAAGTTCTAGCCGTTACTCAGTCCAGACGTCCGCATCTGCCAATGCCTTTGCACATCCTGGCGGCACAATCGAATTTTCTAGTGATATAAGTAGAAACCTCTTTCCCCATCAAAAAATCTTTTGAAAGAGAATTCTAGGAGAACCAAATAACATACTTCCTAATCCAACCTGAGATCCATAGCCATGAAGTATTCT
>QENJ01000245.1 GCA_013374505.1 Candidatus Methanophagaceae archaeon | reverse complement strand
GTTAGAATCGGATATTGCTGAACTTATCAAACGGTATGCCTTTGGTTCTACCTTAGAAGATTTTGACTTAGGTGCTTTCCTTGGTGAGATTTCGGATTTGATTACTGCGTATGACCTGAAAGGACCACGTGACTTCTACTTACTCGGAAAAGCCATGTCGTCCATACAAGGCGTGTGCGCGGAAGTGGACCCGGACCTTAATGTGATGGCACAAGCCAAACCGTACGCAGAGCAGTTGGCCGTGGAGCGTATGGATCCGAAAAGGGCAATCAAAGAAATATCTAGCTCGGCTCTGGAAGTAGGCAAGCTAATGCTTGACCTGCCATACACGTTGAATGATCTACTGACACTGGTGAAACGGGGAGAGGGAAAGGTTAAGTTTGAGGTCTCTGGTCTTGAACCTTTGACTGAGACTCTCGAAAGGATTACCGACCGAATATCATTTGCACTTATTATGGCTGCTTTCCTGGTCGCTTCAGCTCTTATTTCTCTTTCTGCGATACCGCATAGAGTGGGGGGGATACCGGTTAGTACCGCCTTCTTTTTTGTAGCGCTGGTAATAGGTATTTGGCTGTTAATTTCTATTGCACGACGTGGTCAGCTAAAATAGGTATTTCTGTGGAATCACCGATTACACAAAATTAGCACAGAATGGGAAAATGAAACATCTATCTTGTGGTTAGCAAAAAAAAAGTTTGGGAAGGGGCACAAGTTTATTTGTACTTACCCCTTCCTTCTGTTATCTAGCTTGGAATTACTGTTATTCGTTGCTCTGTGCTACTCGTTGTGCATGTGCTTACGCTTGTTCCATTCAGTCCAGGCGAGAGAGAGGAGTAATATGCCTGTGATAACCGCATAGATCCCCAATAGCAAGGCCAGAACTTCCAAGCCTTCTAGTACCGGGAGAGCGATCATTAGCACACCGACGACTATCGAAATAAGCCCAATACCAATGTCTATCCATTTACTACGATCTTCCGGCGGTTGCCGAACGGCGTGCACAATCCTGAATATACCGTAAAGCACTAGCCATATCATTAGAAACCAAAGTAGTACCGCAGTAGTACCCATCGGCCATGCAAGGAAGATGCACCCTAATATAATACCGCTCAGTCCCGTGACTGCTAGAACTCCGCGTTGCAATTTCCGCGCTCCAATCAGAGCGATAAGTGCGCATATTCCTGCCAGAAGTGCAAATAGGCCGACAATCCAGGTTAGCGTAACCAGAGTCATTCCCGGCCAAGCTAAAATCAAAGCACCGATAAAAAGTGCTATAATACCCTCCGCTGCCATTGACAACGGAGCACGACCCAAATAAAGATCCTCTTCACTCATATCTTTGCCACCTCATGAATTGCTACACTCTGCCCTATATCACCAATACAGACAGCAAAACCGTGATTACCGGTTATACTCTTCTCGTAATTATTCTTCGCTGTTTCTCCTTCTAACAATACTATTTTTTTAATCATTCTTGAATATCCCCTCCTGTTTATTAAAGCCGCTAATGTGGTATCAGCAACTTTGCGATTTCTTCTATATGTGACAGATGTTAAAGCGTATAGCGATATATAAGCTTTTCGGTGTTTGGGCAGCCACAAAAAACAAGAACAGAAACGGTGTGGCGGAAAAAAAGGTTTCCCGAAGGGGCATCGCGATTTTTTTTATTGCCGCTCCTGCATGTTTAGCTTCAATATCCTCAACGCGAGCAAAGCCGCATTTGCTCCGTTATCTATACCGACCACGCCAACGGGAACTCCTGACGGCATCTGCACCATCGAAAGTAACGCATCCATACCCAACAACTTACCACTCACCGGCACACCAATAACCGGCTTTTCCGTCTTCGACGCTATTACCCCTGGCAACGCCGCTGACAATCCTGCAATCGCTATTATCACCGCCACGGAATCACAACTTTCCTTCAAATAACTATCCAGTGCATCGGGTTCACGATGTGCGGAGATCACTCTCACTTCGTATGGCACTTTGTGCTCCTCCAGTACATTCAACGCCTTCTCGGCTACGGGTCTATCACTATTCGACCCAATAATAATAGCTACTTTAGCCATATTAGCTCTCCAGTCGCTCTTCTATAACACACGTGAACTGTTCAGGGTCTTTTATCTTCTTCAACTCTTCTTTCGCCACCAATACAGTATCCTCTATTTGTATGCGCTTGACGCTGCCACTAACCACGAATACAGACTGTGTTTTTGTTACGTGTGACAGACTGCTGAGTATTTTCGCTCTTTTGACCATCTGCTCGGTGTAGCTGCTTATACCCATAAGAATCCTCACGCTTTCGTCTCTTCTCTTCGATTGTGATAGCGAAACCGCACTAAAAGGAGCATGCGAGGTTGCAAATATCTCAAGCCCTATCTCTTCCAGTATACTCAATATATATCGTTCCAGACTCGAAGCTGCATCTTCTATGCCGGATTCTGTTATCTCCGGTGGTTCATCAGCCTCAGATTTTAAGAACTCTAAGGGCTCTATTAAAGTAATATCTAAAAACTCCTCGAGCTTTAGTGCTATGTCTATCGTGGTACTTACCGTACCTTCCTCGTATTTGCTAACACTCCTGCGTGAAACGCCTAATTCTGATGCAACATCACCTAAGGACAACTCTTTCTCTTCCCTTGCCACTTTCAGCTTTTCGCCGTTTATCGTGACATACAAGCCACCTGTGGCAGAATACACACAAGGACTCACGTCCTCGTTAAAATACTCGTACAACGTATGCGAGTTTATAGCAGGAATGCCATATCTATGATACACCACATCGTCTTCTAAAAGGAAACTCCCTTTTCGCTCACCCACGATGATTGGCGAAGCCAGTAAACAAAATGCCGCTCGCTTTATGGCACGCGCAATTTCCTCGTTTATTCCATCTATGTTATACAATATCTTTGCCAGCAATGTGAAATCACTTCGTCGGGCTGCTAAATCAAAACTCCGGGCTTTGCATCTGCTCGATACAATAAAGCCCGCATCATTCAATAGTTCTATTACCAGTGCAACCAAATCATTCTTCATTTGCAGTATCCATTCTGCTTATTTCCGCGGATCGCTCCGTTGCGTCTATTACCGCAGTCATCATCGCCGCTTTTACGCCTCGTGAATCCATTGCATACAGGCCACGTATCGTCGTCCCACCAGGAGAGGCGGTCATTGCCTGTATCGCAGACGGCGTATCACCAGCAAGCACCATTTTTGCAGCGCCAAGTGCAGTCTCCGCAGAAATCGCCAGTGCTAAATCACGTGGCAGCCCCTTATACACGCCACCATCTGCCATTGCATCTATGATCGCCGCGAAGAACGCGATGCCACTGCCACTTAAACCTGTTATAACGTCCAGATCGCTCTCGCTTACGCTATAAACCGAGCCGATAACGCTTAATATCCCTTTTGCTATCTCCTCATCATCCGTTTCTGCGTACCTGCCCTTGCATAGTGCGCACACGGATTCACTAACACGAGCACCTATATTGGGCATCACACGAATCACTTTCTTGCCTTCGCCTAGATAACCCTCTATCGTCTTCGTTAGTGCACCTGCAGCCACAGAAATCAGTATTTCATCTGCTGTAATAAACGGTGCTATTTCTTTTACTACCGCTTTCATCACGCCTGGTTTGACTGCCAGAATTATTACCTCCGAGTTCTTTGCTACTTCCTCGTTACTCGTACATACCTTGACTATTGCTTTTATCTCTGAGTCACTTTCAAAATCTAGGAGGGCTTTTTTGTTAGTGTCGTATATAGAAATACGCTCCAAGCCAGTACTCGAATCAGCAGCTAGTAGCCCACGCAGAATAGATGACCCTATATTACCAACGCCAATAATACCTATTCTATTCCCTTCTACCTTTTTCGCTTTCATTCCTTCAAAGGATTTATAAGCACGACATTATTGCCCCTAACTACCACGGAACCAAGCAACCGCTTCTTCTCGCCAGCATGCAACTCGTTTGCCGCACTCAGGTGCAAATTCAAGTAGTCATCTACGCTTCTCAGCACGCCTTCCAGCGCGATTCTCTCACCTTTCATCTCTACATGCACCTTTCGCCCTATCATCCCCTGCACTCTTTTATTTGGAAACATATTCCTGTACCTACTATCTTTTCTATTCTACTTCCTTATTTAAAAGATATGATCCATGATTTGATGATTGAAGGTAAAGTTGTAACTACCGCATCAATAAACGATGTTCAAATAGGTATTGACGAGGGCCTAATCACAGAAATAAAGAAACAAGGGTTGCGGGGCGAGCGAAAGCTAGAAGCGCGGCACTGCCTAATCTTTCCCGGGTTTATTGATTTACATGCTCATTTGAGAGAGGATGAGAGCCAGGATTGGAGCTACAAAGAGGATTTTCGGTCTGGAGCCGCGGCTGCTATTCATGGCGGCGTAACTACCGTGGTTGACATGCCGAACACGCCCTTGCCGGGCATAAACGCGGAGCGGATACGGAAAAAGAAAGAACTCGCATACAAAAAAGCGAAAGGCGTGATTGACCTATTCTTCCAGGGCGCTGTCACAGAATCCGACACCGCTATAAACACGAGCGGCATTGCGGATATGCAAGACGAAGTAGTAGCCTATAAGATGTATCTCGCGGAGACGCAGGGGTTATCTATGCGAGTTGAACGACTGCCCGAAGCGATTGACGCTGTGGCCGCAACATCGAGACCACTCGTGATTCATTGCGAAGACCAGAATATCCTGGACGAGCGAAAAGCGGCTTTAAAAGGAAGTAGGGCGGATGGTACTCGTAAAGAGTTACATTCAGAACTGAGACCCGAAGAGGCGGAATTGTCCGCGGTTAAACATGTTTTAGCTACTGTTTCTGCATACCCGGACATAAAGCTAAATATAGCTCATGTTTCCGTTTACGAGTCATTGGATATTATAAAGCGACACAAAAACGTTTTCTGTGAAGTTACACCACATCATCTGTTCTTTAACAAGACCGCAGTAACGCAAAAAAAAGCGTTCTTGAAGACGAATCCACCTTTGAGAACAGAAGAAAATAGGCGACTGTTGCTGGCCGCTTTTAAAGGTGGCAGGATAGATTTTCTGGTGACTGACCATGCACCACATACGAAGTACGAAAAAGCTCTTGACATCTTAGAAGCTCCTGCGGGTGTTCCTAACTTAGACACTTATGGTAATTTCGTCGCCTGGTTGATTGTACGTTGTGATGTTCACCCGGTACTTATATCTCGGGTCTGCGCCTACAATCCGGCGACGTTCCTGGGTTTGGACGACAGAGGTAGCATAGAAGTGGGTAAGAATGCGAATTTTAGCATTTTGGATCTACATGCACGAGTAAAAATTAGTAGTGCATTTTTATACACTAAATGCGGGTGGTCACCATTCGAGGGCTATGAATTTCCCGGTGCTGTTAGGCATACCATTTTTAATGGCGCTGTCGTAACAGAAGATGATACCGTGGTGCAGGTTTAGCGAAGCAGATTAAGAATAGGGCAGTTGCCTGCCCCTTCTAATATACGTGGATTTACTGGTTATCTGAACCTTTCCCGCTTCCATAGCCTCATTCAAACTTCCTATTCTCACCTGTAACCATGTATACAATACGAGAAGCGATATTGCAGGCATGATCGCCGATTCGCTCTAAATGTAACGCCACAAACAGCAGATGACTCGCATTTTCTATGCCGCGTGGTTTTTCTATCGTAATTGTTATCAATTCTCGTCTGACCTGATCAAAAAGAGCATCTATCACATCGTCTCGGGCTGAGAAATCATCCAGCGCTTTTATGTCACGATCCGAAAACGCTTTTAGGCAATCAGAAATCATACCTTGCGAGCACTCCGACATCCGGGGTATATCAATCAGCGGCTTAACGAACGGTTCATCCGCTATCCGCAACACAATCCGGGCAATGTCTCCTGCGAGGTCACTTATCCGGTCAAAATCCGTTATTATCTTCAAGCTCGTCTCAATCATTCTGAGATCTACCGCTGTCGGCTGTTGCAACGCTATCAGCTTTATACACCTGTGCTCTATCTCAAATTACAGGTCGTCTATTATGACGTTCTCTTTTAGTATCTTCGCAGCCAATTCCATATCGCGATGAACTAAAGCGTTTATGGCGTTCTTTGCTGATTCTTTTGACAGTTCTCCCATCTTCAGCACATCTACCTCCAGTTTTTCCAAATCCGCTGTGTATTCTTTTCTTATCATTTCCGTTTTCTTTTGGTAACGCTTTTCTTTCTAAAAGGTTTATCCAAACCTCCCCGTAATATAATCCTCAGTCCTCTTATCCTTTGGCTTCTCGAATATTTTCGTGGTCTTGCCACATTCTATCAACTCGCCCATGAGGAAAAAAGCAGTAATATCCGATACACGCGCTGCCTGCTGCATGTTATGCGTAACGATCACAATCGTGTAATCATCTTTCAATTCCCGTAGCAAATCTTCTATCCTCGCTGTTGATACCGGATCCAACGCAGAACATGGCTCGTCAAAGAGAATGATTTCGGGATTCACTGCCAGTGCACGCGCAATGCACAACCGCTGTTGCTGTCCACCCGAGAGCTTCACTGCGTTCTCTTCCAGCCGGGTTTTCACTTCGTCCCATAATGCCGCTTTCCTCAAGCTATCTTCCACTATTTCAGCCAGTTTTTTGTTCCGCACACCATGTATCTTCGGCCCATAAGCAACATTATCATATATGCTCATCGGGAACGGATTTGGCTGCTGAAATACCATCCCTACTTTCTTCCTCAACTGAATGACATCCACTTTTCCGTTGTGTATGTCCGTGCCATCAATAAGAACCTTGCCTTCGATCTTCACGCCACTAAAGTCATTCATCCGATTCAGAGTCCTGAGAAAAGTCGTCTTGCCACAGCCCGAGGGTCCGATCAATGCGGTTATTTGGTTCGTGTCCGCTTCCATATTCACGTCTTTTAACGCATGCACTGCTCCGTTCTCATAATATACATTCAGTCCACTCACATCTATCATGCTCATTTTTTCTTTAACCCCTACTCATACGCCTGGTGTATCTATTTCGAAGATACAAAGCGAATATACTTATCATCAAAAACATTGCGATTAACACGAGAGAAGCGCCAAAAGTGCGTGAATACGCCGCAGATGTATGACCCTTTGTGCCAATCATGTAGATATAAACCGGTAATGAAGCAACCGGATCGAAGATTGACTTAGGCAAAAAAGGCTCCAGACCAGAACCAGCAGTTAAAAGCACAACGGCCGTTTCGCCTATCGCCTTTCCCAGCCCAAGCAGTATCCCGGTTATTATACCAGGATAAGCGCTTTTCAAAACCACACTACGAATGGTTCGCCACTTAGAAACGCCTAAAGCAAGAGATGCCTCTCTATGCCCCTTAGGCACTGTTTTTATTGCTTCTTCGCTCGCTCTAACCGTCCATGGCAGAATCATGAATCCAAGCGCTAAACCGCCGGATAGCATGCAAATGCCAAAACCAAGATAATAAACCAAAAAAGTAAGCCCGAACAGCCCTATCACTATTGACGGTATTCCAGCCAGACATTCCACAAAGAACCGCACACTCTTTGTTATTATATTATCCGGCGCGTATTCCGCGAGATATATTGCCGATGCCAGACCTAAAGGCACCGCAAAAAGTAAACAAACCGCAACCAGACATAACGACCCGATAATCTGCGGGAATATTCCGCCATATTCAAACCGATACGGGGATCCAAGCAAGAACTCCCAACTTATCACTCCGATACCATTAATAACTACGTAACCAACAACTATGAACAATGCCGCTACCGCTATAAAGGCCGCAGCACCCAGACCAAGTATTACTAGCCTTTCTTTTACATTCATCGGTGTTTAGCTCCTTTTCGTATCACGGCTGTGGTTATCAAATTGAAAATCGCAACGACAATAAACAAGATCACACCCAGAGCAAACAGCGCATGCTCGTGCATAGAACCCCAAACCACATAAGGTATTTCGATTACTATTGTGGATGTTAGCACACGCGCCGGGTCTAAAACAGAAGAAGGTATGAATGGTATCTCGGGATAACCGATGACCATTAAAACCGCCATTGTTTCTCCTATTGCGTTTCCCATACCCAAAACCATGGCGGTTAATATCCCGGAACGTGCATTTGGCAATAATACTTTTGTTATAGTCTGCAACTGTGTAGCACCGAGAGCAAGCGAAGCTTCTTTATATGTCTTTGGTACCGCACGGATAGAATCCTCAGATATGCTTATAACATGGGGTAGAGTCATGACTGCGAGGATTAGCCAACCCGCTAATATGCACTCGCCATAGCCCCTAAAAGTGTTTTTTATATACCCCACAAGCACCACTAACCCGAAA
>QENJ01000244.1 GCA_013374505.1 Candidatus Methanophagaceae archaeon | reverse complement strand
ACGAGGTGCACCG
Organism: Candidatus Methanophagaceae archaeon; assembly: GCA_013374505.1. Classification (GTDB taxonomy): domain Archaea; phylum Halobacteriota; class Syntropharchaeia; order Alkanophagales; family Methanospirareceae; genus QENJ01. The sequence goes on along the minus strand of QENJ01000244.1, from coordinate 8,431 downwards.
GTGATTGCAATTGCCGAAACGGGCGATGACGAGGTGGAGAAATATGTGGATAGAGTGATTAGGGTTCCCCGAACAAGTGCAATATTCTCGCCGATCCCCAATACAGTTGCGCTTCATTTGCTCGCTTACTGGACCGCAAAGGCACGGGGCTGTGAGATAGATAAGCCACGGAATCTGGCGAAGAGTGTGACTGTGGAGTGAGAATGATTATCATACCTACAAACTAATTAATCACTAAATGAGAATAGTCATAACAGGCGGCGCAGGATTCATAGGCTCAAATATTGCGGAAGTACTATCAAAGGATAATGCGAATGAAGTCATTGTTCTGGACGATTTATCCACGGGCAAACTGGCGAATACCAAAGAGATGGCAATTAAGTTTGTTAATGGTAGCATTACGGATTTAGAGTTGTTGCAGACGATTTTCAAAGATGTGGATTGCGTCTTGCACCAGGCGGCGATCCCTTCGGTACCCCGGAGTATAAATGAGCCGATTGCATCTAATAACGCGAATATAACTGGCACATTGAATGTTTTGGTTGCAGCAAGGGATCGTAACGTAAAGAAAGTGATTTACGCTTCTTCGAGTTCCGTATATGGCGATACGCCGAAACTGCCAAAGAGGGAGGATATGACCCCAACTCCGTTGTCGCCTTATGCGGTGACAAAACTTACGGGTGAGCACTATTGCAACGTCTTCAATGAAGTTTACGGGTTAAAAACGGTTGCGTTACGTTATTTCAATGTTTATGGGCCCAAACAGGATCCTTACTCGGATTACGCTGCGGTTATACCCAAGTTTGTGAGTCGTGTTCTGCGAGACGAGCCACCGCTGATCTATGGTGACGGTCAGCAGACAAGGGATTTTACCTTTGTTAAGGACGTCGTGACCGCGAATATCCGTGCAATGAATAGCGATGCCACGGGCGTGTTTAATATCGCGTCCGGCAACAGGATAACCATACAGGAACTTGCAGAACTCGTGATGAAACTAATGGATAAAGATCTGGGTGTAATCCTGGAGGAGCCAAGGAAAGGAGATGTATTGCATTCGTTAGCGGATGTATCCAAAGCAAAAGCAGGATTCGGCTACGAACCGGGTTACCGTTTAGAAACGGGCTTGGAAGAGACGGTAAAGTGGTTTTCGTGACCCGACCCGGGAACATTGTTAAACAGCAAAACTTAGCCCGTCACATTTTTCAGCCTAAGACATTCAGCAAATCGTTCAACACACTTCGCTCCTGAATAACAACATCATGCACCACTTCCGAGTTCAAATCCGCGAGAGGATAATAGTTCCCGCCGGAATAGCGTGCTATATCCTGACAATAGCCAAGCTGCATCTGTATAAACGATTTACTAACCTGTTCGGTATCTATCACAACCACATGTATACCTTTAGCCCGTGCCTGCACGGCAAGCGACAATAACTCCTGCTTGATGTCTTTATTGGCAGCCGAAGAAACATTTGCACGGCCGTCAGAAATCAGCAGCAGAATGGGTATCGCATTCTCATCTTTCCGTTTCTCAGTCATCAGTAGGTTCAGGCCCGTCTCGATACCCGCAGCTAACGGTGTTCTTCCGCCGGTTGGCAGTTCCAGCAGACATTTATATGCTAAATCTACGCTTGAACACAACGGCAGCAACACGTCTGTCCGGGTACCTTTAAACGCAACCATCCCGACCTTGTCCCTTTGTTGATACGAATCCAATAATAACGAGCACACCGCGCCCTTCGCGGATTCCATCCTTCGATTCGCACCCATAGAACCCGAAGCGTCCACAACAAACATAGTTGCTGTTGATACCTTGCCGACACGAACCTTCTCACGAATATCTTGCGTTTTTATGACCACCGCTAAATCAGAATCGGCTCTTCGGTCGTTCTGATAGGGAGCCGCTGCTCGTATAGTCGCATCGAGCGCAACATCCTTTATTCCGCCTTTCGGGTAGCAATCCCGCACATACTTACCGTTATTACGAAGAGAGAGCGTGGGTATTCGCCTGCCTGATACCTTCCTGCGATATATCTTGTCTTTTTTTTGCTTTTTACGTATTACGCCGGCATCAATCGGGTCGCCAACCACAAAAACTGATTCTTCTTCTGGCTCTGTTATATCGCTATCCTGCGTCTTTGGCGTTTCGTCATGATGATGCTCACTCTGCTCTTTGTTGTCTTCCGTTGCTCGTTTTTGCTCATGCTCATGCTCATGCTCATGCTTATGGTTTTCCTCTTCTTTCTGCTGCTTCTTTGTACTCTCAGACATCATATCATCGAGTTTTTCGGTATCCAAACTTGGAGGTTCAAATGGCGTTCTGCGCATTCTATGCGGGAGTGCTAATTCCATTGCCGCTTTTATGTCCTCGGAAGTGACCTCCGTCCTGCCATCAAATGCGGCAATCGTTTTTGCCGCTCGAATTATGACTATTTCCGCTCTATGCGTCCTTACGCCGAGTTTTATGCAGGTATCCGCGGTCAGCCTAAGTAAGTCATCGCTAATCGTTACAGCACTAACTATCCGTTGAGCACGCTCAATTTTAGCGCACAACTCTTTTTGTTTTCCGTCAAACCGTTCCCGGAACGCTTGCGGGTCAGTTTCAAAGCTTTCCACTAGCTTCACTATTTCTACCCGCGTATCCACATCGTTTATACTTTCTACACTTGCTTGAAGACCAAATCTATCTAATAATTGCGGTCTGAGTACGCCTTCCTCGGGGTTCATAGTTCCAACCAAGATGAATTTAGCGGGATGAGAAACCGAGATACCTTCGCGTTCAACCACGTTTATTGCCATCGCAGCCGAATCTAAAATAACATCGGCAACATGGTCGTCCAGAAGATTTACCTCGTCAATGTATAGAATACCTCTATTAGCAGCAGCTAATATCCCGGGCTCCAACGCTTTTATCCCTTCTTTTATCGCCTTTTCTACATCTATCGAGCCTACGACTCTATCTTCGGTCGCACCTAACGGAAGGTCCACGACCCACATCCTGCGTTTTGCTACTTCCAAGTTTTCGCCGGCCGCTTTATTCGTGTAGCAGAGGTCGCACATCTCTTTCTCGTCGTAAGGGTTGCAATTGAACGTACAGCCGTTAACCACTTCGATCTCAGGCAGGAGTTCGGCAAGCGCACGAACGGCAGTGGATTTCGCTGTGCCTTTCTCGCCTCGAATTAGTACTCCGCCTATACGTGGGTTTATGGCATTCAGAATAAGCGCGTTCTTCATCTTCTCTTGCCCTACAATTGCTGTGAAGGGTAATAGCTCTCTTCTTATGTGATGTGTCATTTTCTCGGTTTTCCGTTTGCTAAACTAACATTTAATATGTTATAATATATTATGTTAATTGGTGCTATTAAAACTTTTTCGGTGTTTTTGTGATAAAACTATTTTCTTAAAAAGTTTGATTCAGAATTTTTTAACCAATACTATTTAGGTGTCTGCGAAATGAAAATAGGTATGGGGACATTACCCTTGTGGATATTAAGAACGGGTGTTTCTGCCGAAACTAAATGGAATTAGTGGTGAAATAAAAGAAGCCCCATCCTCTCCACGCCGTATTGAAATAAGACGCATCCTTGGTGTGTGCAAATTTTCTGACATGATATTTTCAGCTCTTTAAAAAATAAAGTTTTGTTGTCATTTCACAACGGACTTTCACTTATCTCGATACTATTCTTCTCAAGATCGGCTTTACACACATACACTTTTTTGTGCTTAGGTAATGTACACAGTAGTTCAATTTTCTTATAATTTGTATCTAATAAATGCTCTTTAACCTGAAGATGAACTTCATCTCTCTTTTTTGGATAGGCACTCAAAAGAGAACCTGTTGTGGTATGAGGCTCTTTTTCAGCGATTTTTTAAAAACACATTCTTAATGCGGTAAAAAAATAACAATTCTTATGAATATCTTCTAAAGCTTTTAAAGCCATCGTGCAGTATATTTGTGCTTCTTGTTCAAATAAACTTTCTAATCCATGAACTTTTTTGCCCCTACCTAAAGAGATAACTAATGCTACAGTCTCTTTTGTAATCCATCTATTCGACTGAAGTTGATCTAACATTGGTTCAAGGTCCTTATCAGTTTCTCCGATAGATTTATCAACGTAGATATTTCTTACGACTCCTTCAATTGATGGAATAAATGTTTTAAGAGAACTTATATAATTCATATCTTGGAAAGACTTTAAACCCGCTTTTATTTCATTTTCTTGTCCTTTTACGATTTCACTATTCAAAATTAATCCCCGTAGTTTTTCAATTGTTTCCGAATTTAAATAGTACGATAAAAGATCGGGTGAAAAGTTTAGTTCCTGGCGATATAACATCTCAACAAAAGTTGATAATGGGTCTGATTCACTATCCAATATGATTTCAAGTATAACTTCCCCAAATTTTGTTACTTTGATTATATATCCGAGATCGTACTGGAAATTTCCAACTCCCCCTGCGTATTCGATTTCAAATTCTATTATGCCCCTTTCTATTAGTCTATCTAACCATTTACCAACATAGATTTCTGGGATTTCATAGGGTGGATACTCGAAGAAATATTTTTTAGTTGTATATATCCACTCTAGATAATTTTGTGAAACATGCCAAACATCGTCTTTTCCACCTGATTGATGTAGTTCCAACAGTAATAAGAATTTTACCGCCTGCATTGATGACAGCTTGATGAATGCCAACCCTAAGTTAGTTACACGCCATTTCTCACTATTCCAATGAAATAAACTGTTTTGCTTTCCATATTCAATTAAATCAGGTATATTTTCGTATTCAGAACCTCGTGAAAAAGATCGTATTGATTGGAATATCGCCTCATCTACCGGATTTTCAAGTTCTTCACGTTTAGCCCATTCCCCCTTTCCTTTCTGTCTTAAGATGTCATCTATCAATAGCTTTAAGAAGCTGTAAAGTTCTTCTTCGGTTGAAATACCGCATTTATCTATCAAGTATTGGTACGCGTATTTTAGCACTTTGTCCAATTCACCACGCCTATTTTATTCGTCGAATATTTGTGCCGCATAATTATCTTTTCGGGTTCTAAGTTGTGTGATGAAATATTCTCTTAACCTTCGATTTAGTTTGAGAGGGATATCTATCGCACTTGGTTTGACATACAAAGGGTCTTCTGTTATTTTCAGTATAATAGTCCTAAGTTCTTCGGTTAACATGGTACGTGTTATTAATTGGGTTCATCATATAAAATTTAATTGCTAAAGTTGCATATCTTCATTTTAGCCCCACCTTCACCACCCCCGAATAAAATAGTGCCAAATGGCTAGTACTTCAGCATTGGTTGATAAATATGATCAAAACTGAGGTACAGGAAAATGAAACGGAAGCAGGAAAAAGAGCCGGTGCAGGTAGCAAGAGAAACAGATCACAGTCCAGAAGCAGTGGGGAAGTATTGCCAGCAGTTTAATAAAGTGAAGTGGTGTGTGGATAATGGGTGGGGTAAGGAGGAGATAAGGATTGTTACTGGAATGAAATCTCATTTAATAGATGAATAATACCTAAAAATTATGGAGGAGCATAAAGCTGCCCTCCCTCCTTAAGTGGTACTGGCCAAATGGCACAACATGAAATTCAGGGGCATCCTTGGCGGTTTATTTCCCTTTTTATTATCTTTATCTATTCTCTCTTTTTAACACAACATATCCAACAAGCACAAGCAATCCACTTGAGAATAGAACGAGTGTTGGCAGTTCTGGTATCGGTGCACATGGGACATGATTGGTCTCGAATGGATAGAACTCCACTTTACCGCCTCCCTCATCGTTATCGTAGATACTCGCATCAATCGTGCTGTTGTTCATTCCATGACCCCAATAGTTATTTTTCGCGGTCACGGCATAGTTCTGCTGATTGTAGAACTGCCATTCGTAGCCTTTGGTTCCTGCGATGTAGTGGCCGTTCCTCATGATGTTGTTGTGCTCAATCTCATTTTCGGTGCTTCCACTCCATAAGTGGAATCCTTGCCATTCATTGTTATACACCCAGTTGCAGGTGATGCTGTTGCCACTCGAAGATGCCAAGGAGATGCCACAGCAGTTGTTCAATGCTGTGTTGCCCATCAGCGTGTTGTTGCTTGAATAATAAAGGCGGATGCCGTCACCATTATCGCAGTTCGATACATTGTTGTTAATAAGCGCGTTATTGCACGAATAATACAAGGAGATGCTTCCAGCACTACAATAGGTCGATGCAATATTGTTCGTGATTGTGTTGTAGTCCGAATATTCCAAGCCGATGCCGCCAGCCTCACCGTTGTTCGTTGCATCGTTGTTCGTGAGCGTGTTATTGTTGCTTGAAGAGTTCAGCAAGATGCCGTACATCCAATTGTTCGATACATTATTGTTCGTGAGCGTGTTGTTGCTCGAAGAATACAGGTAGATGCCATATTCGTTGTTCGAGGCACTGACATTCTCTATCTTTGAATTACTTGTGTATACAAACAGCATTCCTTCGCGATTATGTGATAATGTCAAATCTTTTACTGTTATATTCGTGGAATTAACAACCCCTACATAGCCAGCATCATCTGGGATTTGCTTATCTTGCTGATTGATCCAGTAATAAACCGGTTTTCCATCTACCGTGTTGCTCGTGTCTATGTTCTGGGTGTACCCAGAAAGACTGCAACTCTAAACACAAAAATTGCATGTGTTTCCAGACATCGTATTGTTATTTAGAGTGTTGTTGCTCGAAAAATGCAGGTAGATGCCGTAGTCGTTGTTCGAGTTAGCGGTGTTGTTCGTGAGTGTGTTGTTGCTCGAAGAGTTCAGCCAGATGCCGTACACCCAGTTGTTCGATGCATTGTTGCCCGTGATGTTGCAGTGTTCCACATTGCTGAGACCAATCCCAGCCGTTTCATGCCACCGAGCTGGATCTGGTCTGGTCACCGTAAACCCACTTATTTTCACATAATCCGCAATCACCTCAAAGTTAGGCTCAGAGGAATTTGCCGCATGAACTGTGGTAGAAGCGGACCCATTCTCTGAGCGGATCGTTAAACGCTTGTTCACATCTACGTTCTCCGTGTACATGCCGTCCTTAACGCAAACTGTCTCGCCCTTGGTAGCATTGTCAACTGCATGCTGTATCGGCGTATTGCTTGCATTAAAGGCGCTGCCAGCCTGCCACCAGCCAGAAGTGTTCACGCAGATTTCGCCACAATTGCAAGGAACCGCGCTTGCCGTTATCACAGAATTAGCTAAGAACACTAGAATTAACGTCAGCGCTATTATCATACCTGTTTGCACTTTCATTTCTTTTCACATCCTTTTCATTCGATATAGCGTTATTCCTCTCGGCACTGATGCCCTATTTTATTCTTCTTAAATTCACCATCTTTTAAAGCCCCATCCACGCCACCCCCGAATAAAATAGGGTGCATCCATTTCCACTTTTTTCTGAGCAGATTAAATCTCCATTAGTACCATCTCTATCAGCCATTTAAGTCCTTCCTCAGCCCCTTAATCTCGTCCAATATCCTTGATAGTAACTCTGTCTCATCTACTATTGGCATTGGCTTTCCTTTTTTTACTCTAACTCTGCTTTTGATTTCCTCTCTCACTTCATCCCGATTTTTTATACCCTGTATTACAGCTTCTGCCGTGGCTACCCCTCCCGCTCCTGCTGTTTGAACATGGATCTTACCCATTTTGTAGTACCGCTCAAATGGGTCCTGCGTCTTATCCACGTTCGTTATCATTTCAAAAGGTATTGTGGATTCTGTCTTCCACCATACACCTTTTTCCATAACTACATGTTCTCCGGTAATGGAAAACTTCATCGAGCTGTAATAAAGTGGTATCCAATAGAGCACGAACAGGAGAGGCGCTAGTACGGAAACAATATAAATGACTCCTCCTATAATTGAGAACGCCAATATTATTACTCCGGGAATCACAAGGATAACGAAGATTATTGCCAATATGAGCCTCCAGTAACTTTTTTGTTCTGGCTCCGGCGTCAAAACTATATCATCCATATTTTTTTACCAGTATACCTCTATTATGATAACATCACTTAAATATGTTTTAGGTGTTTCACTCCTATTTAAGCCCCATCCTTCCCACCCAGCTTTGAAAAGTGTGGCATCCCGCCGACACAGGTCTTAATGTTTTTATTTATGAATATTATATAGTTTTTCAACTAGACTATCATAATCCTCACGTATCTGTGCTCGTATTTTTTCTTGAAATTCGGGATTGATGTGTTTTAAAGAGAGGGCTTCTCCGTGTTCTGTACTCACATTTTTTGCTTCATTATCAAATAATTCTATATACTCCTTTAGTAAAGGCTTCAAATCATATGAGGCTAAATGCTGATAGGTTTTAATCTGATTAAAATGTTCATGAGTAAGTTGTAGAAGATTTTTGTTAGAAATTAAGGGGGCATATAATTTTTCTATT
>QENJ01000243.1 GCA_013374505.1 Candidatus Methanophagaceae archaeon | reverse complement strand
AGCGTAGTAGTACCGTGAGGGAAAGCTGAAAAGTACCCCAAGTAAGGAGGTGAAAAGAGCCTGAAACAAAATGGCGATGGAGTGATACGGCTTGAAAGTGATGAAAGAGTCCGAAGGAAAATCTCGTGAGGGATGTGTACGAGGGTTCTGAAACAGAGTCGTATCGTACGTTCTGGAGAACGGGCCAGGGAGTATATGTCAATGGCGAGGCTAACCTGTATAAGGGGAGCCGAAGGGTAACCAAAAAGTTCGCATTCGTAAGAAAAGGAACGACGTATGAACTGCGTGGAGTCATTGGGATATGACCCGAAGCCGGGTGATCTAAGCGTGGGCAGGCTGAAGTTTCCCGAAAGGGGAATGGAGGGCCGAACCGGTGATGACTTGCAAATCTCTCGGATGACCTGCGTTTAGTGGTAAAAGGCCAATCAAACCCGGCAATAGCTGGTTCCCCTCGAAACATACCGTAGTATGACCCGATCAGAGGTGGATAGCGTTGTAGAGCTACTGATTGAAGGACCCGGGGCCGAAAGACCTCGCCCTTCTGTCAAACTCCGAAGGCGCTATCATCGTAGAAGATTGGAGTCCGGGCTGGGGGGTAAGCTCCTAGTCCGTGAGGGATCGAACCCAGACTGAGGTTAAGGTCCCCAAGTGTTGGCTAAGTGTTAATACTAAAGAGTGTCATGAACCACAAACAGCTGGAAGGTTAGCTTAGAAGCAGCTACCCTCTAAGGAGTGCGTAACAGCTCACCAGTCGAGGTTTATGGCATCGAAAATGGACGGGGCTCAAGCCAACCACCGATACCTCAGGGCTCTGAAAAGAGATCCAGTAGAGGGGCGTTCTGTCTGGGTGGAAGTATCCTCGTGAGAGGGTGTGGACCGGGCAGAAACGAGAATCCTGGCGATAGTAACAGCATAATCGGGTGAGAATCCCGATCGCCGAAGGGGCTAGGTTTCCTTGGCAATGTTCGTCAACCAAGGGTTAGCCGGTCCTAAGATGTGTCCTAATTGGAGCACGTCAAAAGGGAAGCAGGTTAATATTCCTGCGCCATCCAGTCTATGTACCTAGAGTACGCCTGACGCTTCCGGGTAGATTGAGCGGTGCCGTCGCGCCGTCGAAACACCGAAACCTATGGAGAGCTGTAATAGCGAGAAGTAGGGGAATGTGTGATAGCGGAAGTCAGTTGAGCCCAGGAGCCCGTGAAAAGGGTGACTGGATGTCCGTACCGAGAACCGACACAGGTGCCCCTAGCTGAGTAGGCTTAGGCGTGTCGGGGAAATCCAGCTAAGGGAATTCGGCAAATTAGCCCCGTAACTTCGGGAGAAGGGGTGCCTGCCCTGGAAGGGGCAGGTCGCAGTGACAAGGGAAGGCCAACTGTCTAATAACAACACAGGTGACCGCAAGTCCGTAAGGATTAGTACGGTCACTGACTCCTGCCCAGTGTAGGTATCTGAAAGCCCAGTACAATGGGACGAAGGACCTATAAACGGCGGGGGTAACTCTGACCCTCTTAAGGTAGCGTAGTACCTAGCCGCTTAATTGGCGGCTTGCACGAAAGAAGAAATGAGCCTTCTACTGTCCCTAGCTGGAAACCGGTGAACTCATCATCCCGGTGAAAAGACCGGGGACCCCCAGGGGGAAGCGAAGACCCCGTGGAGCTTTACAGCAGCCTGCCGTTGAGCCACGACTCCGGATGTATAGTGTAGGTAGGAGGCGTCGAAATGTTTTCGCCAGGAAACATGGAGCCGACCATGGAACACTACCTTTTCGAAGTTGTGTCTCTAACTCGTAAGAGGACACCGGTTGGTGGGCTGTTTAGGTGGGGCGCCATGCCCTTGAAAAAATATCGAGGGCGCCCAAAGGTTGACTCAGGTGGGTCAGAAATCCACCGTAGAGTGTAAGAGCAAAAGTCGGCTTGATGTGACTTCGCATAATAGGATGTCACAAGACGAAAGTCGGGTCTAACGAACCTTTAAGGCACATTGGTAATGCCTAAAGACGTCAGAAAAGCTACCCCGGGGATAACTGAGTTGTCTCCAGCGAGAGTCCATATCGACCTGGAGGATTGCTACTTCGATGTCGGCTCTCTCCATCCTGGCTGTGCAGCAGCAGCCAAGGGTAAGACTGTTCGTCTATTAAAGGAGATCATGAGCTGGGTTTAGACCGTCGTGAGACAGGTCGGTTGCTATCTATTGGGGGTGTTGGGGTCTGAGGGGAAGCTGCTTTTAGTACGAGAGGAACAGAGTAGCGGCGCCTCTGGTGTACCGGTTGTCCGACAGGGCATTGCCGGGCAGCTACGCGCTGATGGATAAGAGCTGAAAGCATCTAAGCTCGAAGCCATCCCCAAAAAGAGACCCCTTTAAGACACCGTTAGAAGAACGGTTTGATAGAGTCGGGGTGTAAGAATCAAGGCGAAAGCCGAGATTTTCAGCCCGCGGCTACTAACGTCTGCACCAGTCTAAAAAACCTTTCCGGACTCAGATGAAATCGGAGTTGCAAAGTGCTAACTTTTTTTTTATTTCAATAAACGTGTTTACCCTAGAGTCGCTCTTGAAGTATACATTGAGCGTAAAATACATCTCGCCGTGAACCGATGGTAAATATAAAACATAACTTCTTTTCTAATCTTATCGGTAAGGTTTTAATCTAAAGAACTCTTCTTTGTTTTTGTTGCCAAGGTGGCGGAGAGGCACACGCGGCTGACTGCAGATCAGCTATACCCCGGTTCGAATCCGGGCCTTGGCTTTCTCCGTGTGTAATACACCCTCCTTAAGATACTTCTCAGGGCTATCCACAATCTCTATCTTCACAATCCTAAAGACGGGCGACCTACCCCATGTTGATTATGTTTCCGGTAGTGGGTGGGTGTACCCTCGATTAACCGCTTTATCCAGTAATCTTTATAATCCCTTAGCTCCGTGGGCTTGTTTACATATTTCGTCTTTGTCCTTATGCTGATTAGTTTCTCTTTCATTCCTACGCCTTTATTACTCGCCCCCTATCAAATTTGTAACCTGCATCCTTCAATCTATGCTGAATGGTAGGCACTGACACGTTTACATAGTCTGAAATATTCGCCCAGGTCATGCCCTTGTTTTTCATCTCTATAACGCTTCTTATGTTAATCTTCTTTGCCGTTCGTCCAAAGCGTTTATCTGTTGTGCCTGCCTCTATTTGCCGCTTTAGCTCTTCGCGCCCTCGCTGCGTGTTCTCTAAGATCTCCCGCCTTTTCCATTCGGCAACGTGCGAAAGGATATTCATTACTAGCCGGCCTATCTCGGAGCTGGTGTCTATATTCTCCTCTACAAAATACAGCGATACGCCTACACTGTGCAGCTCTATTTCTGTCTTGATCATCTCATCAAGATTCCTGCCGAACCGGTCAACCCGGCGGCAGTAAATACGCTGAAAATGGTTCCTTTTTGCGTCTTGAATCATTGCCGTAAATGATTTCATATGCTCTTGACTCTTTCCGCTTACGTATTGGTCTATATACTCCTTTACAATTTCATCGCCTTCTCCTCGCGCTTTGCATCTGCAAATCTCTAACGCGCTTTCTACACTCTTTGCTAGCCCTGTAATGGTCTCTTCTTTGTCCTTAAACGTGGGACTTATACGCACATATACCGCCGCTTTCATGATTTATCACTATTAAAAATATTGGTGATATGTTTATATAGAATATATCGCGGGATGCTTTATATTATATATCTCAAGAGTTATTTTATGGTATAAGATTAAAAGTCCGTTGGATAACTTACAGATGAAAGGAGGGTAAGAGGAGTAAAGGTGGAGAAGTACGACCATAGGGATGTATATGCGAACCATGTTCGGATATATCGAAGTTATCTGAAACGTCGCTTGGAGGGAAGTTTAGCTTATTGAAATACAGGAGGATGTAGATGATGGAAAAAGAGATTATAGATATTATCCTTGCAGCAGTTCAAATATTAACGTTATTCACTTTGATCATATATGTAATAAAAACATGGGAGATTGCTTCTGCCTCAAAGAAATCAACAGAGGTATCGGAAAAGATTCTTAAGGAAATGAAAGAATCTCGAGACCAAGAGATTGCCCCATATGTAGTTGCCTACTTTGATATTGAAGGGTATCTGATATATCTTGTTATAAAGAATCTAGGCAAAAGTGTTGCAAAGAATGTCAAGTTGGAATTTCAACCGCCACTTAAGAACAGCGAGGGAGAAAAGATAAATGATATACCTCTCATAAAGGCAGGAATTGGCTCAATACCCCCAGGGTATGAAATGCGAACCTTTTTTGATAGCGTAAATTCCTATTTCAACAAAAGTGACTTACCTTTAACTTATAAGGTGAAAGTTTCCTATTCTGGAGGATTACGATCAGGTACAAGAAACATAGAACTAATAATGGATTTATCTGCATTCCAGAATTTAGGTTTTCTAGAGGAGAAGGGGATGCATGAACTTGTAAAGGAAGTTGAAAAGTTAGTTAACCACAATGACGAAATAAGGCAGAATTTGAAGAAGGTGGCAAATAACTTAGCTGATGGTGTTTGGCTCAAGAACTCAGACTTTTTGATAACTGGTTTACAGTTAGAACCAAAGTTATGGAACTCAGGCGCATTGGCAAAACTAATTGAATTTAAGACACTATGGACATCGGTTTACGGTGGGGAACACAAAAAACGTGTAGATCCATTCCTTGCAGATTTGGAAAGCAAATCTGCCATAATTGGCTCGCAACTTCTGATTATTGCTTCCAGCGCTTCTTCTAACGTTCCATCTGAACTAGTGGATCATTTAGTCGAAATCGCAGTTAAATTGTCCGAATTAGGAAGAGCACGTTTTTACCTGGGTAGAGAAAAAAATGCTTTTGATAAACTTGGAAATTGCATTATAACTCTTATAGATGAAACTATCGAACAAATCAAAGTACAAAGCGCCACTTCAGATAACAGTGGATAAAAGGCTTCGCTTCGCTACGCTTCGCCCAAATTCGCCTTCGGCGAACTTCTTTTATCCACAAAACGTTATCTGCAATTCCAGTTATATGGTGATATTTTATGGCTAAAGGAATACTAACCAAAAATATGAGAGATGATGCCTATATTTTAGCTGAGTTTAATGCGCTTAGGGAAGAGATCAAATCTTCTGCATTACACATTTCAGTAGTTACCTCATTAGCTGTGATAGGAATATTATCTCAGTTGAAAGAATTGAATTTTATATTGTATCCTATACCTTTTTTGGTTCTATCGCGTTATAACAAACTTTTAGGTGGAAAGTATCAAAACAAAAAAATCGAATAGTTTTTATTATCCTAGGTCATAAAGGTGACAAACGTGTAATTTAAGTCATCGGCGGTCGTGCTATGTACAGGCCTTGTACTTAAGTACGGGGGTATAGTGACTGGGGTTTATAATTAAAACGGGATGATGATTGATGGATGAAAAAGGAAAACAACCACTTCATAGAAGATTGGAAGTAATAAAGTTTACCATCCCAAAAGAATTTGAATGCAAATTAATTGAAATTATAAAAGACCCTATAAAGTTAGATAATTATAAGAGAGATCTATTTGATGACTGGAAATATATATTTGATTTTTACAAAAAACTACTTGAAGAAGATAGACGAGAGTCGCGATTTGGCACCCCTCTTGGATATATTTTTCTCGGCGTTCTTGCTGAAGGGCTGGTTAAGATAATTTTATTTTTTGACAACCCCTCTGAGTACTTAGGCCAAGAACCAAGAAAAAGAACATTAGGAAATTTAAAAAACAGACTAAAAAAGTTACTGAAAGACCATAAAAAAGAGTCTAATGAAACTAAAATTAAAGAGTTTGAGGATTCATTAGAACTTATTAATTCACTGCGGAACAATTTCATTCATTTCCCATTTTATTATTCAGATGATTTCAGGTTCAGATGGATATTTTTCCAAGTGTTTGCGTATTTACTTGATAAATTCTCATTATGGGGGTATCTTGATAGTTCTGAAGTCGAATTCATCAAAGAAGCGGCATTAAAAAAACCAGAAGGTGTTTCGCTGTTGGAAGTGGACTTATATGAGCAATAAAGAAATTATCGAGGGTTTCAAGGTGACGGAATTAGGACTATATAGAGGTGTAGGAAACTAGGAGGCTGAGGGATGCCTCGGAATTTATTCCGATGGTGGGAAGGCTGGGGCATATACATTCATCAAAAGGTATCAAAAGCTTTTCTACTTTATCACATGAATCATTTTATTATTTTTCTATGAATCAGTAACAATGAACAAAAAGCAAGGGATAATATTAGGAATTGCCTTAACGCTTCTCTTAGGCATCGCCTTAGCAACCCCCGCCGCTTCCTCAAATGTAATTTTATACGCCTTCGACCAAAAACCAGCGGTATATGAGAGTTGTACCGAGTGGGTTACCCTTAACAACCCTTCAAATGAAAGCGTGGAGATAGGCAACTGGACTTTAGAAAATGCGGATGGCGAAAGGGAAACTATACCCGAAGGCACTACCCTTTATCCCGGTGCTTATTATGTCTACTATCTCCCCTATCAATGGTTAGACAACAAAAACGAAACGATAACCCTAAGTGATGCAGAAGGGAACGTAGTAGATGAAACACCGCTATTAAGCGATACGAAAGACGATAACCGTTGTTGGGTGCGTAACAATTCCGAATGGGTTTTTGAAGTGAGAAACGAGTTTGTAAAGCATACTCCAGAACCGTCTCTTACACCAAAGCCCTCTCTTTCTCCAGCACCGATTGACCTATC
Source organism: Candidatus Methanophagaceae archaeon (assembly GCA_013374505.1). Taxonomy (GTDB): domain Archaea; phylum Halobacteriota; class Syntropharchaeia; order Alkanophagales; family Methanospirareceae; genus QENJ01. The sequence continues at coordinate 1,884 of QENJ01000243.1, read as the reverse complement.
GAAGCTTGGCGAATCGGGGATAGTTACCGCCGTGATAGATGGCGACACCATAGAGGTAGAAGATGTTGGCCGGATACGGTTTGCGGATATTAACACGCCTGAGCTTGATACAGAAGAAGGTAAAGCCGCGAAAGAATATGTGAAGGGGCTATGCGAAGGAAAGGAGGTTTACCTTGACATAGATGACCTTCACATCATAGACAAGTATGGCAGGATTGTTGCGGTGGTTTACATTCCTTAGAGGCTGTCCCACAAAAATCACAGTTCATACCGGCAAAAAAATACACACCCCCCTCCAACAAAACTAAAGATCCAAAGTACGAGAACATCTCGAGAAGTTCAACGAATAACCTTAAATAGCAGCCACCTTAGCTGCCTGACCTGATACCAAACCGACAATTTCACTTAATGAAATCCCCATTCTACATAATTTCGCCCACATCACCTTCATATTATGCGCCGTGCACACCAGATTAAACTCATACACACATTTGCTATACCCCGAGTAATAAACTCCCGAAACTTCATATTATACTTGATATTTCCAAAAGGCCATTCAACAGTCGCCTTTCGCTTTTTGTACTCCTCTTTACCCGCCTCTGACTGCATCTTAGCGGCCATCCGCCTGCGTTCCCCCTCATACTCATCGCTCGTGATTTTCTTTTTTTTGCCTTTTCCGGCACATTCTACCTGAAACGGGCATTTACTGCAGTTCGCACCAGAATATGAGTACTGTAACTTACCTTTAACCCTATATTCACCCTTCCTGACGAGTACGTCACCATTAGTGCATATAAACTGGTCATTCGCTTCGTCATAAGCAAACTTAACTTTCGTATATGGGCTATCCACAACTTTCTTGCCCTTATGCTCCTGCGCCTACTTACTGTCTGGTATATAGCCATCAAGACCTTTTTCCTCTAGATACCGTAAGTTGGGACCGGTAAAGTAGCCATTATCGCTACTCGTCTTTGTCCCCTCCGGTAACTCGCCTAAATTCGCCTCTACCATTTCTACCTGCGGTTGCAACTGGTAATGATCCGTGCAATCCTGAGTAACGCCATTAGCAGCAATTATCCCAGAGTCCGAGTCCACAGAAATCTGAGGATTGTAGGATAACTCTTTCCGCCCCTTCTTATTCTGCATAAACCTAGATTCTGGATCGGTTATGCTGACAGCACCCTGACCACTCGTATTCAGCTCTTCCTCGGCCTTATCTAGCTTTTCTTTGACCCGCTCTTTATCGCTGTCATCACTAAGTGCATGCTGCTCGATAATCGTCTTCGCGGCGTTCTTCATTCTCTTGCCTGACGCTTCTTCGAGCTCCTTTATCTTATCGCGAATCTTCGCCTGCGTATTAAGTTCAGGCGGTAGCTCATCACCCCTTTTATCCCAATAAAGTTTGTCTTCTTCATTATCTATCACAATCCCCTGCTCTAATATCCGCCTGAGTCCTTCAATCTCCTCTTTACTAAGCGAGTGGCTGTTTGATGCGTTTGCCTTTAGTTTGGTGCCATCGGTAGATAAGTGCGCCAGATTAAGTATTCCCGCCGCTTTAGCCGTGGTAACGGTTTTTTTGAACGTTGCTTCGATTAGCTCTTTGCAATCCTGCTTAAACTTGGCGATCGTCCTGAAATCCGGTTTCGCGTCCCCCGTGAGGTACATATAGACAACATTCTCATGCGCCTGCTTAGCTATCTTTCGTGACGACCACACGGCATCAATAGACGCCATTATCACCAGCCTTAGCAACATCCGGCGCGAATACGCGGGATTGCCGGCAGTAGACCGGTATTTCTTCTCAACGTCACTAACATCTATACTATTCACGATGGCAATAACCAGGTAGCAAATATGGTCTACCGGTATGAGTTCACTAATATC
>QENJ01000098.1 GCA_013374505.1 Candidatus Methanophagaceae archaeon | reverse complement strand
CATTTATTTAGGAAATATCCAAATGACTCACACCTTTCTTTTGCTATTTCTAGATCATAGTTTTCCAGAATTTTCCGCATAAAATCTATTCGCGGCATGTTTCTAGGTATTAAATGATTAAACTGTTCCTTGGTAAAATTGTCTGTGGTTCCCATCTTTTTACGGATGCCCAATTTTTTAGAAGTGTTTTTATCCAGTCCTGCGAGATACCAGCTTTCTATTTCTTTAACCACGACTATTATCTTAGTCGCGGGTATTTGATTAAATTTGCGTGTTATTTTATCTCTTTTGGCGATTATACAAGGAGCGTTATTAATGTCTCTGGCACAAATATAATCTGCATTCATTGAGTTAAGCGTTTTAATAAAACGGGCTATGTTCTCATGTTTTTTTTTGCGAATATTTCCAGTACTTTATCGTGGAATATGTTCTTTGAAGAAGTGGCTTCAGAATCGCCTTGAAAAAACGTTCATCATCGTCACCTTCGAGAAGAATGTATAGTAGCTTATCGGCATATTTACCACTCTAACAAATTTTGCACATAAAGCTCTTCCATCCCCATCTTATTTTCCAAGAATATTTTCACTTCCTCTTTTTCTGTGGGTCTGGAGATTTGAGAAAACCCTTTATCATCTCGATGAACGAGTAAAATATTCTCTCTGTCTGTATATCTTATCACTTCAGGGTTGTGCGTACTGACTATGATCTGCTTTTTCTGTCTTTCCGAAACATCATTCATCATGTCTATTACTTTAGAAATAAGGTAGGGATGAATATTCCTTTCCGGCTCTTCGATTATAATTAAGGGCTTTGCCTCAAAATAAAGAGCAATTATCAAAGCAGTTATGTTTATTGTCCCATCAGAAATCAGGAAAGCGGGCAAAACTGTCTTCCCATAATAAACTTCTTTTAAACTGGCGAGCAAGGATTTGTCTGGCAACTTTTCTACTGTAATTTCTTCTATAAATGGTAAGAGATCTTTTATCAGATTAGAAATCCTTTCCGCTTTTTTTCTATCATCCAAAATATTTTTCAGAACGATTGCCAAATTGGATCCATCATGCTCAAGTTCGGTCTTTCCGGTAATCAAAGTAGCTTTTTTTGATATTTTTGGGTCAAGGTCATATATTGAAATAGCACTGAAAAAATTACTTATTCCAACGGATAGATTACTTATTCCAAGGGATAGAGGCGGGAAAAATATTGGACTCTCAATAAATAATTCCTTAGAAGATATTTTTTCCCCTAAAAATTCTTTTTTAGAAAAAAGTGGGAGATTAAATCCTCCTTCTTTATCTGTGTGTCCACGGTTTTTAAGTCATATTTGACCCGTCCTTTATCATTAATAAAAATAAGTTCTCCTTCTCCTATTTTTTCCTTTTCCCGTAGTTTCATTTTTTCCTTTTCTAATTCTACATTTTCAAAATCACACTTGGCGACCAACCTTTCATCTGCAACTCTGTACCCTTTTCTTCTTTTATAGAATTCGATGCTGAACTTATACATGAATTCATAAGCAGAAATACCGATAACTCTTCTATCTTCTCCTTTCCCAAATCCGAATGTTTTAATGGGCTTGTCTTTGGAATCAATATGTAATTCTATGGAAAGATTTTTAGAACAGCCTATATTTATATTCCTTATATAGTCCACACCTCCTTGCATAGAAATTGCATTATCCAAACCATACTCGGCTATATCTTTAATGAACTGGAGAATATTTATAAAGTTTGATTTCCCGGAAGCATTTGCTCCTATCAGAACGTTAAATCTTCCAAGCTCTATCTCTACTTCATCAAAACTCTTGAAATTGGAAACTTTGATTTTTTTTATTTGCATCTCATTACCCCATATCTATTACTTATTCCTATAACTAATCTCTAATATAATTTATTATTTTTGTTGTATAAGTAACCTATTAGCAAAATGGCGTATAACCGTAGTATACCCGAACCCACCCCGCATATCCACCCAATTTAGCGCTATAACCAAACATAGTTCGTATATACTTTTTGTCGAACAACCCACTTCAAGCATCTTCCCCCTCTTCCGTCTGAGCCGAACTTTCAACCTTAGAAACTTTCACCTTCGAGGACCTTATCACCTTCGAGCCAAACGTATATCCTTTCTCAAACTCGTCCACAACGGTATCTTCTGGTAGCTCGTCATCCGTAACCGTCACTAGCACCTCGTGTTTATACGGATCGAACTTCTCACCTACTGCTTTTATCGGCTTTAGCCCTTCTTTACCCAGCACTTCCAGTAAATTCGCATATATCAATTCAAGTCCTTCAACAAATGACGTATCGTCCTCATTCTGTTTCGCAGATGCAATCGCAGCCTCGAGATTGTCAATAACCGGCAACAGAGCCTTTATCAGCTCTTCGGTTGCGCACAGCTCATACAATTCTCGTTCGCGTGCCGCCATCTTTTTGTAGTTCTCAAAGTCGGCCTGTAGATATTTCAGGCGTGATAAATAATCCTCTGCTATTTTTGTCTGCGCTTCTAAATCGCTCTTCAATTGCTCTACTTCTGTACTTGAACGCTCTGCCTCTTTAACTTCATCCGAATCTTCTTTTACTTCCTTTTCCTCTGCTTCTGTCAATTCCGAGTCTTCCATTTTATTTTACCGTTCGCCTCCTTTCACCCCTTCGTATTCGTTTATAGCTCATGACCACGTTAATTCTACTGAATTTCTTCAACAATTTTTATTTCGTCTTTCGTCAGCCCATAGAGTTCATAAACCCGCTCATCAATATCTTTATCTGTTTTCTCAAGCTCGTTCTTCAAGGCAACCATTTTTTGCCTATAAACTTCAAAGTACTGTTTTATCTCGCCTATCTGTTTCAGTGAAAGGTTTCTATTCTCTTTGGGCAGTTTCTTTTTTAGTTCTACGAAAAACGATTCTTCGTGTAGTTCATAAAAAGATTCTAACTTTTTTGATTGCTTTTCTAAGCCGTATTGTATTTTGAGCCAGTCGAAAAACTCTTTTTGTGTCCGCCACAATTTTTGAGTGTGTGTCAACATCTTATCGGCTTTTTCGATAAAGGGCTGCTGTTGTTCCGAAGAACTCTTTTTAACCGGTAATTCATAATAATGAAAAATCCTCGCTTTGGTGAAGGTCCCTTTAGTTTTTTCAAATGCTATTAACTTGAGTTGGTATTGAAACAATCTTGAATTAAGTAGACAAAGTACATATTTCAAATCAAAAGAGTTATCCGTTAGTATTGCATTATATAGTGAGGACATGATGTAAAAACCCTTGTTATCAAAGGTAGCTATTATTCTGTTTCCTGACTCTCTAAGTAAAATTTTAGGTTGTTCAAATATTTCAGAGTCTCTTGGACATGCTAAATGATTACCGTAATTTACGTATAACTCGGGATTATTAATTGACCATTTCCGTATGTCTCGGCCTCTTAGAATGGGTTTAAAGTATTCATTCCTTTTGTCATGTGTAATGTAAACTTTGTCATTTCCTGTCTTTATGGCTTGTCTTATATCCAGAATATTCTTAAGTGGATCACTATTAACAGCTAATTTATTTAAAATGTCCTTCTGCGTATAATTTCTGATAGCAAAAACAAATTTATCTTGCTCCAAGAAGTAAGTATTAGGAATACATAAATAGTCTCCATTCAAATATTTGGATGTATCTGCTTTTATCAAATAATGTGATTTAACAGCTTTTTTGAAACCTAAAATCATAGAATGAACGACTGCTTCTTCAAATATATTATCACTTAAATCAATTACTTCTTTCACCTGGTTTTGTTTTAATAAACTCTCTCTGATTTTTTCCTCGAAATAATTGTCTAACATAGTATTTGGAACAATAAAATAGCAGTAAGAGTTTTTCCGTAATAGCTCGATAGATTTGAGTATAAAAACAGAATATGTATCTATTTTGAATTGCAATTCCGGATATTTATTGCGTAAAAAATCTTTAGCTTTTTTGTTTAACTCTGCACCATACGGTGGATTACCAATGACCGCATCAAAACCGCCGTTTGCCATAATCTCTGGAAACTCGGTCTTCCAGTCGAAGAGGCTGAGTTCTCGAATCTGTTTTTCACATTCTTCTTCTGAGTTATCTTCTTGTAGCTCCTTACAAAACACCTTTATTTCAGGGCCGATTAATGAATTACCACATTTAATATTCTCGTCCAGAGCGGTCAATTCTTTATGTTTGCTGGCTGTTTTGAGCCAAAGCGAAAGTTTAGTAATTTCCACGGATTCCGAATTCAAATCAACACCATAAAGATTGTCACTCAAAATGCTTTTGTCCAGATCAACTAAACTGTAAGTTCCTCGTTTCAGCTTTGCTAGTTCTTTATTTACTCGTTGCCCTTCTCCATACAAATAGTCAAATGCTTGATTTAAAAACGCTCCTGAACCACAAGCAGGGTCAAGCACTTTTATATCTTTTAAAATTGTTTTGTAAGCTCCCCAAAACTCTAAATGTCTTCTTATATTATCGTTGTATGCCACTTTTTTTACTTTTATTGATTCATAATCCTTTTCTGTTAGTTCTGGTAAGCCATAATACCCCAGTTCCTTTTTACGGTCTTCCAGCCATCCACCGATGGCATTCTCCACAATATAGTGTGTAATATATTCAGGCGTATAATAAATACCTTCTTTTTTGCGTTTACCTTTTTTCTTATCAACTTTTTCCTCGTTAAATTCTGCTTTTATCTCTTCCAAATCGGAAATGGACTGTTCAAAAATATGCCCTAAAATATTAACGTTTAAATCAGTCTCAAAATCATAATCCGTGATCTTTGCCAGTTCTTCAAAAATCGCATCATTGAATTTGAGCGAATCAAGCTCTTCATCGGGTGCAAAAAGCCCGCCATCGAATTTGTTTATGTCGTGTTCCGGATTCCCGTCGTTAATAGCTCTAAAAAGTGCCTGGATAAATTGCCAATTTTTATCTGCCAGTTCTATAATAACGGTTCTTGCCTGTTCTAAAGTACCTCTAAAAATCCTTGCCGGTAGCAAACCCTTATCCTCACAGAAACAAACGAATATAAAACGGTCTAAAATCTTCTGCGTCTTTTCCAGTAAGAGCATTTCATCTTTATCTGGATTGTTCTTCTTCAGATGTTCAAAAAGGTGTATTCGTGCCGCTTTGTATTCGCCATAGAATTTGGTGGATATTTGCTCTTCTTCCTCTGTATTATTCCGATAAAGTTTTTCGATCTCACTTTCGCCGTCTTTTGCAATCAAATTCTCTTTAGAAAGCAAAAAATAAAACTTTTTGAACGTTTCTGGTTCTAAGAGCTTTTCAATTGAAAACATTTCGTATTCATTCGAGGATGAATGATGGTAAAGTCGCAGTTCTTTGAAATTGGAAACAATAACCCATTTGCAGCTTTTTCCTGCTTCGGGATCGTACCCGAACGCCTGCTGAACTGGAGTTCGTTTATCATTCCTGCGGTGCTGTGGTGAATCTAAATCGGTATTGGCATCTTTTAGTTCAATTACCGTCCGGATGTCTTCTTGCTCGTTTGAAAAGAACCCTAATGCCCCATCTGCTCGGTTGGAGGTGTGTTTCATCTTTTGCTGGGGTATCATATTCCACACTTCCGAGTCTCCGATAACGCCCTGATAACCCAGTACTCGCACGAAAAAGTCATCTAGAAATTTCTGGTCAATGGACGTCTCTTTAATGATGTCCAATTTACCGCTTTGAAGAGCTCTAAGCCAGTTCGATATAATTGCCTGCTTCTCTTTTAGGTCTGGATCCGAAGCATCTCCAATTCTGTTCAGGACTCGGCTAAGTGTTTTTTTATTGAAAATTGATTTGTGATACTTCATAAAATCACCCTTCATTCGGTTTCTTATGTCTTTTGATATAAAATGTTCTATTCAATAAAAACAGTAAATTACGGCAACTGATTAAGAAATAGTGCAACTTAACATAGGCGTTGTCCCAACATCAAAGACAAAAAAGTCGGCTAAAGCTGAGAACGTTAAAAAGTATTGATGTGTTCTTACACAAACATTCACTTCACAGCAACACCAACTGCGCGTTTTATCAAAATCCCTATTTCATCTGCCTCCGTCACCATCGGGCCTTTCTTATCGGGCACCGTAACGATGATGGGTATAACGCCACGTTTCTTTTCGTTTATCTCTTTTATCTTTTCTCGGACCTTAGTTTCAGTGGCAAGTCGTTCGCTCAGGATTATTAATGCAACTTCCTCTCTTGACAATTTATCTAACAACTGAACGGTAGTCCATCCGCCCTCGATGCTACTTTCAGGTTCATACACATCACCCACACCCGCGAGCCTGAACCCTGTAGCAGTATCCGGGTCTCCTATTACCGCAATCATTCTTATGACTCCTTGTCCTTAAACAATTCTTTAACTACATCTTCCCGCACATTGGTAGAAAAACGCTCCCGTCTCTGCTCAAATGTGTTATCCACCACGATTTTACCATCTGTCCGCCTTACAATCACACCGCCTACCGATCTCATCCTTTCCTCGGACAGCGCGAAATCTATTTCCGCACCACCCGCACTTAGTTCTGCCGATGTCTCGTTTAGCATAGCGGAATTCACATAAGTTTCATCCTCTGCACTAATTACCACTTCCAATTCGCTGCTCGTGGCGTCTCCACCTGCGATTATACTCTGTGCAGCCTCCTTTATTAAACTAGCCAAAATTGTTGAATACTCCGTCCCTTTAAAGCCCTCACTTTTTACTGTTGGGATTCTCTTCATAGCCGCTTCTAACGCTTTTTGGATTAACTCTTCCTCGATGTCCCATCTGTGCTTCTTTGCTTTTAGCCTTGCTGCCCTAACAATTCGCTCTTTCGTCTCTCGCCCTTTCTCCTCTTCAGCTTCAATGAATTGCTGCTTCCGCAGTTCCATCTCCTCGCTTGCCTCTGTCTGCTGCGCCTCCGCTTTCGCTCTCGCTTCGATAAGTACTTTATCCTGCTCTAACTTTACTTCGCCCTTTATCCGCTCTACTATCTCTACGGCACCCATACCGGACTCACCTTAACCCTAAAATTCTTTCTAACACAAGGTTCACGGCACTGTCGAGATTCGATTCCGCAGCCACTCTTAACCTCTCCGCTTCGGCTTCGGCATTTGCCTGTATCGCTTTTCCCTCGGTCTCGCCTTCCTTTGCATACTTATCTGAAATCGCCAGTGCTAAGCTCTTTTCCGCTTCACCCGCATTCTCTTTCAGCCTGTTTATCTCCTGATCAGCATCTTTTGCTATTACAGCCGCGTTTCCCTTCGCTTCGCCTAATAACCTTCTGCCTTCTTCTTCCGTTTCTCTTATCAACTTAAGTGCTTCTACTGCCATTGTACTTTTAAACTAGATGTCTTTTGCTTTATGCTTTTATAAAGCTATATCATTTATGCCGGTATATGTCGAGACGGGGATAGATATATCTTGGCGAAGAACGGTCAAGTATAAAGATCTTATTATAAGTTCCAATAGTTGTAGTAGTCAAGGAACAAACTAAATTGTAAAAGCGAAAAGAGAGGTGAAGTGAGGAAGTGGACTTAGAGGATTTACCGGGTGTCGGTCCGGCAATAGCAGAAAAGTTGCGTGATGCAGGATTAAACACGTTAGAATCAGTAGCAGTGGCATCTCCGGGGGAATTGGTGGCAACTGCGGAGATAGGCGAGGCGATAGCAGCTAAGATAATAAACGCAGCGCGGGAAGCTGCGGACATCGGCGGGTTTGAGACCGGGGATAAGATCTTAGAACGGAGAGAGGGAATAGGCAAGCTGACCACGGGGTCTAAATCGTTGGATGATTTGTTTGGTGGCGGGCTCGAGACGCAAGCAATGTCGGAGTTCTATGGCGAGTTCGGTAGTGGTAAGACACAATTAGCACATCAACTCGCTGTAACAGTTCAGTTCCCACAGGAGAGAGGTGGTTTAAACGGCTCTGTCATAATAGTGGATACGGAGAATACGTTCAGACCAGAGCGGATAAAAGATATGGCAGAAGGTGCGGAGCTGGATTACGAGGACGTTCTTAAAAATATACACGTTGCACGTGCATATAACTCAAATCATCAGATATTGCTTGTGGAGAAGGCGAAGGAGCTGGCTGATGAGCTGGCCGATACCGAAAAACCGGTGCGATTGATAATAATAGATTCTGCTACTGCGCATTTCAGAAGCGAATATGTGGGCAGGGGCACGCTGGCAGATCGGCAGCAAAAGCTAAACAAGCATCTGCATGACGCGCTCAGGTTTGGTGACCTGAATAATGCCGTGGTGATGATAACTAACCAGGTGCAAGTGAGACCGGATGCGTTCTTCGGTGATCCTACAAGACCTATTGGTGGCCATATCGTGGGTCATACCGCTACTTTCAGGACATACCTGCGAAAGTCGAAAGGGGAGAAGAGAATAGCAAAGTTAGTTGATTCTCCCAACCTGCCGGAAGCGGAAGCGGTATTCTCGGTATCAAAAGTAGGAATCCGGGATTAGGCTTCAGATAGAATAGTCATCTCGGACTTCTTGTATTTGTATGCGGATGTTAAAAAAGAAAAGCACAAGATTGACACGAAGAAATACCAAAAACCGATTCTTTGATCATGATTTAATCACACACTTTAGAAACGCTTCGTACAAAACACGGTTGTGCGTACTCTTGTACGACTTCCTTTTTATTTTTATTTGAAAATACAGATTACCTTCGGAATACTGAGTATC
>QENJ01000242.1 GCA_013374505.1 Candidatus Methanophagaceae archaeon | reverse complement strand
ATGTTTGTAGGCTAATCTTCCTGCATCGTTCGTGGCTTCGACTATTTCCTCTCCTGTCGGCATGTACTCAGATGGTAATTTAAGCGTGTAAATATTTGACCCCGCGGTGCAGCTCATGTTCTGTCCATCTGCGTCCGGCGTGGACTTGAATACGACATAGCTTACCTCGTAATAATCGGTCACGTATGCCTTAATAACTTTACCTTTCACGTCACCATAATCCCACTTGATCTGCGGGTATTCCAGGTCAGTGTAAGGAGGAGCCTTTGCCACTACCACCATTCCCGGCTTCATTGTCACATTTAAGACGTAGGAGCAGGGTTCAAGCTGGTTAAACGTATCCGGATCAAAACCGAAGCGCCAGTCCGTGACAGGGGTTTTGATAACAGTTCCGTCTGGTTTACGGATATATATGTAGACCTCTCCGGTCTTAGGGTCGTTTTCACCACCAACAACCCATAAAACAGCGTCCCTTAGAGTAACTACCGGTCCGTAGCCTTTAGTAGAAGCAGCATAAACTAAGTAGTCGCTCATATTTCCATCTCCTTTATCCACCATCAGACATGCACAAACGTGATCCATACTGTCCTTGTAGGTAGCCCAGTCCGATGTAAACACCCATTTATTTGTGCCGGAGTCCCACTCTTTTACTAGTGCGTCCATCTGCGTGATGTCAAGCGTGATCTTAGCTCCGGTCTCAAAGGCACGCAATTCATCTAAGGTGAGGTAAATGTAATTGCCATCTTTATCTTTTTCCACCGACCAGTCCGAATCAGTCGGATAGAAGCTATCGGCTGGCAGATAGCCGATCTTGTCATCAAAAGTAAAGGTATTGATAGTTTTACCGCCCAGAACTATGCTCGCGGTAGGTACAACAGTTGCTGTAGGAGCGGCACCGATGTTATGAAATTTCAAGTTGAGTTTAATGCGGGCTGCCTGGGATGGATCGGTGGTTTCAGCCTGTGACCACTCCTGCTGATTAAAGCCCGAATTCTCTGTGGTCGTACTATGGCTGGTGGTATGCGAACCGCCTGCGGAAATGGTGACTTCAACCTTGGTTTTCGACTCATCCTCAGGGAAACCTATCTCGACTTCTTCTGAAATACCTTCTGACACGCCCCAGTGAGCGCTGGTTTCATCACTCGCAGTCGTTGACTCCGACCAGGCATCCTGTGTAGTTTTGCCTGTTGTGGTTGTGATCGGTCCCACAGGAGTTATCTCATAACTGTTCATGCGAGCATAAATATCCGGATAGGCGGGAACAAGCGGATGGTTACCGGGTGGTAGTACTGCCGTATCCATATTGACTCCCGAAGCTTCCATGCCATCGCCATAGGGGTCCTGGTCGGTGCTGTATTGCGTGGGGTCAGTCAGAAAATAGGGGTCTTTCGGATCTTGAGGGACTGGCACGACGGGATAACCAGTTTCGTTGAGTTCGAAGGCACGTACGTATGTACCGTAGAAAACTGCATCGTATCGGAAACCGTAATATTCAAAACAATTGCAAATGCCGTCTTCATCTCGATCTAAGGGTGTGTATTTATTCCATATGGTAGCATTATCAACAATAGCTTGTGCCTCATCAGAGCAAGGATTGATATCAGTCCCCGGGTCAGCTTCGGTATAAGGAAGGGTATCAGAAGCGGAAACAGAAATAAGGAGGGCCGAAAACGCTGACAATACAAATAGGAGCATTATAAAAGTGCTTATCCCTTTCCCTTTTCGCTCTCTCGTGTTCACTTTCCCTTTTAGTCGCCCCCTTTGATATTTCAATATTTTATTATATTCTAACTAAGCATAAAAGGTTTTCGGGTCGGTTTCGTGTCGAGCGTGAACAAAATCCAGTTCCGCGTTCTGCTACCCCGTAAGTCCGTGATGCCACTTTCACAGCGAAAGAAACCGAGCCACAATTGATGGATGATGCTGAGGGAAACATCAAAGTCTTTATTAGAGTCAAAAATAATGGGACTATCAATTGTTCTTTTGGTAAAGCTTTTCTTCCCACTATTTTGGCTGGGAGGGTTGATAAGGGGGGTCTGGCCCCTTATTAATTGTTCTTTTGGTAAAGCTTTTCTTTTTAAGAAAAGGTTTTACATGAAATCGCTCAACGATTTCTGTTTATCCTCAACGGGAAAGAACAAGTCCACATCAGTCTTTAACAACTCCAGCCTCTGTCGTGTGTAATCCGTTACGCGATACTCATCCGCTATGCGTAACGATACGTCAAGATATTTCTTAATACTTGCGGCATGCACAGTAGGAAGTAACTTACTGCTGCATCTGCTACATTTACCACCCAACGGAATCCTACGGTATTTCGCATTGCATTTGCTACACCGCACTTTCTGTGAGCCAAACGCACGGAGATTACCTTTTATATCACGCAAGAAATGGTTTTTTATGACTGTTTCTGCCACATCGCGCTCATCTACTGCTCTTATAATCGTTGCCAACCGTAGTTGCGCATTCATTTTGTCCTTCATCGTGTCCAAAGTTTTATATAGCGAATTCAAAGGACCCGCCGCGATGTCCGTGGTCTCATTTGTGTACCGGAACCCATAAACATCCTTTGGCTCTTCTATTCGGGTAGATGCAGTCTCTATATCCACATCCTTTGGTGACGCACCAGAAATAGTGGCGTCGTAAAAATTCAGCGGATAGTCCTTCATAATGGATAGGTTATGTGCCTCCTTGTCCACTTCCTTTGGATTGATAAACGGGATGAGTACCAGAGGCGCATCCATTCTGCCACCGATCCGATCCGGTAGAAAAGATAACGAGAAATTAAGCAGCGCGTCCAGCAAAAGAATGATTGAATCTTCGTCACCGTCACAATTCCTGCGTTTCGCAGCATGAAAAAACGGATGGGCATAACAAGCAGACACACGTGTAAACCCTATTATTCTGCCCAATATCCCTGCCGAAGTATGCGGTGCCAACCCAAGCACGAGCTGCCCTAAGAGGTCTTCTTTATTCGAGGCACGATAATAGCGTGACAAGCCATAAAATCGCTCTAACAAATCATCCAAAAAATTCGTGACCTTTAACAAATACGAAGCGGTATTATCCGAGACAATGATGTCCTGCTGCTTGAGCTCTAACATTTGCGAATCCGTTTTCAACTCCTCGCCATCTATATCTTGTGAATACCCCAACGCTTTCGCTCTTTCGACACTTAGCCCTATCTCTTTCGGCTTAAAATGCGTTAACGGTAAATTAGTGAAATCGAATCTTATTGTACCGTCTTTGAAGATGAACACACCATGCTTAGCCCTTAAAATGCCTTTTGCTAAATGTTCAGGCACTTTCCGGCTTGGAATCAGACCTGTCACGCATTTTACGTCCTGTTTACTTATATCGTGACCGTCACCCAATTTCTTTATCGTATCATGATAAAATTGCCCCAAATCAATTGTCCTTCGGTTAACTCTGTTCCAGCCGGTATTCCTGTTTCTCACTTTTTTTCTCGTTGCATTCTGATCCAAAATGCGGACATTGAACGAGCCACACCGATCACAAGCAGAACAGCAGGATAGAAACTCGTGCCCACAATCTCGGCATCGCCGCATCCCTACTTCTACTTCTATTTCTTTAGCCTTCAAAGCGACCTTCAACGATCTGCTTTTCCCGCCCGCCGTTCCCAGAGGGAAGAGGCCATGCAGTGCAGGCGTCATCATTCGCTCTCGCGATTTCTCGGGCCTGCCCATTCGCATACCAATCCGAGTCGGCGCTTTCTGTCTCGTTTTTAGCAGCACCGTATTGTCTTTATTCAGTGCATCGTCTAGCCCTAAACATCCTAGTAGTGCATACGGCTCTTCCACCGCCAACTGTGGAGCCTGCGTAGCGGTTCTGGTCAAACCGGAGGTGATAGTCAAAACGAGCAAGTTCTCTAAAATCGCTTTTACTCGTCCATCATCATCTTCCGGTATATATAGCGTCTCTTTATTGCTGTGTTTCTCGCATGCACGTTCTAAAAACCCATGGACGGATACATGTGCAGCCAGATAGTCCCGATCCTCTTCTGTTATGTCTTCCCACAGGTAGGTATAAGCAGGATGCAATGGCAGGTCATACCGAGACGATATGTCAATTGCTTCTTTCTGTGTCGGGAATTGCAAAAGCCACCTCGCCGCTTCTTCCTCCGATTTCACTGCCATATCCTTTAACCACCATTCATGAGAGTATGCGCCGGGTACTAATCGGTGCCCGGTCTCTAAAAAATCACCATAATCAATAAGAACTTCTCCCAGATCTACAATCTCCGCCACATTATCAATTATACTCTGTTCACAACCTGCCGTTTTAAATTTGATGATATTCCCGTTCTTCAATTTCACCGTTGGTCCTTCGATAGAATCAACTGGTACAACGCAATGAGCTTTACCCGGTAGTTCAGGCTTTATCTGCGTGCCCGCAGCGAGGAATCCAAGCAAAGACATCGTATCGGGATTAATGCCGACAGTAGAAAAGCCAGTGTTTCTTGCACGTCCATATCGAAGCCGAAAAGCACCTTTTTCTGAGGGATGCCCAAATACCGGTCGCCCTGCGATTAAATCATCTAAAAAGTTCTTCTTGCCTTTCTCCTTCTTTGTTTTTACTTGGTTAGCCAACCACTCCCAACCTTCAAGCCCGAGTTTATCCACATGCCGCTTTATTTTGGGGGCTTTCATGGCTAGCCCTTCTGTGAGCACAAGTACCATACCGCCCCTTATCCTGTTCGTTGCGACCCGTTCAAGGTCTTTATACCCTTCTACTTCGCGTTCCTCTGTCGGGTCGCCATCAATGCATATTGGGCAGTTCTTTACTATTTCTTTTATCTCATCGTCCGAAGGCGTGTATTGCAACCCTGCTATCCGTGCATACGCCGAAACTTCAAGTGCGTACCGCCATAACTCCTCTTCTCGTGGTGAATACGCAGCAAAGCCCATCCGCCGCCGTATATAATCCGCAGCTAATATGGACAGTGCCTGTGCCGTCCCGCCTGCGCTTCTTATCGGCCCTGAATAAAATACTTTGATATACTCGCTCGAATCATCGTTTATGCCTACTTCAACACGTGAAATCCCATCTAAAGGTGCGGCAACTACGCCTTCCGTGAGAATCGCCACGGCGGTCCGGACTGCGTGCTCTATGATCTCAACACGTTTAAACTTCCCGAATTTGCCTTCTGCGAAGTCGTGACCTATTTTTAATGCTAATTCCTCTCTACCGTTACCTTCTTGTTCTAATTCGCGTATTCTCGCGCCCACGCCTTTTATGCCTATGAGTGCCTCGACACGCTCTGCAAGGTCCCTAGTTATGTGTATTTCTGGCTGAATCGCAGGGTCAAGACCTTTTTCTCTCGCTTCCTTTGCTATTCTCAACTCACTCGCTAAATGCGCTTTTAACGTTTCATGATATAGCGAAGTCGCTGTTGTCATTGTCTATAAGTGTTAAGGTTATGATATGTAAAAGGAATTGCTATGTCTCAAAATGTTATAAGGGAATGATACCATGTTATATACTTCAAGCACAAATATTAAGACACGCGGAAAGAGGTGAGAGAATAGGGGATGCAGAGTAGGATGAAGTCCATAACGGCGGTGATTGTATTGATTGTATCTATGAGCTTTGCTCTTAGTGCTGTGTACGCATCGCCGGCGGAAACAGGTGAGAATGCGTCTACTGTGTGGGGTTGCCGCGATTGTGTTGATACCTGCACACCGGTAGCCGTAAAAAGCGATGGCAGTCCGCTAAAAATGAGTTGTACTGGTGCAGCCAACGTAGTCGCTATCTCTTACGATGTACCGATTAACAATAACCGTTACAACTATTCGGAAGGAAGCGTCAGGTCAACTGCGTTTGTGGATACAGAGGCACGTACGGTTTCAAATACTAGCGTGCATTCAAACGCAGAGGATAAAGGCGGGGTTCGAGTTATAGTAATGTTCAAGGATAAAACGGACACCGAACTGATAAAAGAATACCAGGGCGAGATAAAACGTAGTTACAAGATAATCCCGGCGGTTGCTGCCGTATTGCCCGAAAAGGGCAGAGTTTATGCTTTGGCACGTGATAACCCCGGCATTGCGTACATAGAGCCGGATTACGAGGTACAGACAATGGAGGATTTACCGTGGGGTGTTAATAGTATAAACGCGGAGTTAGTCTGGAACGGCGCAGAAGGTAGTTGTGAGGTAGTGCAGGGTAAAAATGCAGGTGCCGGTGTTGACATTTCTGTTATAGACACAGGAATAGACTACAACCATCCCGAGTTAGCGGATAATTACAATGGCGGGTATGATTTTGTAAACGATGATGCTGACCCGAAGGATGATAATGGTCACGGGACGCATTGCGCAGGCGTAATCGCAGCCAGAGATAATGGCGAAGGAATTGTAGGCGTAGCACCAGAAGCAAATTTGTATACTGTTAAGGCGCTGGACAGTGAAGGGAACGGTTATATAAGTGATGTTATTTCCGGTATTGAATGGTCTGTGAAGAACAACATGGACATCATCTCAATGAGTATTGGTTCAACTCAGGACTCAACAGCTTTTCGTGATGCGTGTGATAAAGCATACAATGCGGGACTGTTGTTAGTGTCGTCCACGGGGAATAATGGGAACGCAGCCGGCACAGGAGATACTGTGACTTATCCGGGTAAATATGACTCTGTAATTGCGGTTGCGGCAACGGATAGCGCTAATAACAGGGCAAGTTTCTCGGGTACGGGTTCGGATGTTGAGCTTGCAGCACCGGGTGTGAGTATATATTCTACCAATCTGGACAGCGGTTATGCAGCGAAAAGTGGCACTTCTATGGCTTGTCCTCATGTAGCAGGCACAGCAGCTTTGGTTTGGGCTGCGTATTCTAATTATAGCAACGTTCAGGTACGAGAGCGGTTACAAGAGACCGCAGAAGACCTCGGTCTAACAGGAAAAGACGATAAGTTTGGTTATGGCATGATAAATGCGAAAAAAGCAGCATACGGTGCCACACCAGATACCACACCTCCAGCAAGTATTGATAAAATAGAAGTATCCTCACGAGGTGAAAACGGGATAAAGTGGATATGGTCAAACCCACCCGATGTGGATTTCCGCTACACTATGGTATTTCTGAACGGAATCTGGATGACCAACACCACTAATACGCAGTATTATGGATGGGGTCTAAAGTCCAACACTTCTTATGAGATTGGTACACATACGGTTGACGAGGCAGGGAACGTAAATACGACATGGGTAAATCATACTGCGAAGACAGAAGAAGGTGCGACTATTGTACCGCAAAGTAGTACAGCTTCTTATTCTACACCGCTTTACTATAGCGGGAAGACCAGTTACATAAAACCAAAGACCACCCCGGTAAGTAATAACAGCACTTACAAGCGGGTAAGTCCCGTACGGGCGGAACCGGTGAATGGGTATTATACCAAAGCAATATACAACGGGGCAGCAAGTAATAATAGTTACTCATTCCAAGAACAGGTGAAATCGGTGAGGGAATATTATACTAAAACGACATACAACGGGACAGCAGGTAATAACCACGCTTCATTCGTTGGCTCGACATCGGATACCGGCAAAGAACGGCAAACGGCAATATATACAGACTACAAGTATCCACGGGTCTACTACATTAAAAGTACGAACGCAACTGCAGGTAGTGGTACTCGCGTTGTCTATAAGGTATAATTTCTTTTCGTTTCGTTTATGCGCTTTCAAAAAGCCTAACAAAAATACAAGCATCAAATGTTACATCTGGCGTGATTGTTCCGTTATGAGTGCCGGCAGGAGATGCTTGTTTATAGTCCTTGTCCCCTATCAAACCTACTTAACCCACGGTAACACTCCCTGTGTTTACAGTAATTGCTACTGAATGTCCCGTTTTATCGCCAACGATAACGCTTGAAAGATCCAATGTCGCAGTTCCCGCACCAGGTTTCGCTGTCATTTGTAATGTCGCGAATACGCCGGGTGAACCCACCGTTTGACCGGGTGTTGTAATTGCACCTACTACGCCTGTTAACGTTCCTGCTGTGTTATCTATCGTCCCCGAACTGAAATATGTGTTTGCGCCACCTTGTTTCAATAGAGTCCCTTCGGTTACACCGTCCACACTTACAATAGAAGGATCAAAGCTCAAATCTAATTGAAGACCCGCAATTGGTACTTTTGGATCTATGGTTACATCTACGGTAAATGGGCCGGGTGAAACTGTTTGGGCTGAAGGAGAAATGCTAACTGAAGTCGCCCCGGGAATTGGTGTTGGTGTCGGTGTTGGTGTTGGTGTCGGTGTTGGTGTTGGTGTTGGTGTTGGTGTTGGTGTTAGCGTTGGTGTTAGCGTTGGTGTTGGCATTGGTGTTGGCGTTGGCGTTGGTGTTGGCATTGGTGTTGGTGTTGGTTCCCCAATGGTGACACTCCCATTATTTACAGTAATTGCTACTGAATGCCCTGTTATATCTCCAATGATAACGTTTGAAAGGTCCAATGTCGAAGTTCCCGCACCAGGTTTCGCTGTCATTTGTAATGTCGCGAATACGCCGGGTGAACCCACCGTTTGGCCGGGTGTTGTAATTGCACCTACTACGCCTGTTAACGTTCCTGCTGTGTTATCTATCGTCCCCGAACTGAAATAAGTGTTTGTACCGCTTTGTTTCAATAGAGTCCCTTCGGTTATGCCGTCTACACTTACAATAGAAGGATCAAAGCTCA
>QENJ01000241.1 GCA_013374505.1 Candidatus Methanophagaceae archaeon | reverse complement strand
CAGTAACCGATTTGTCCTGCACTTTAAACGCACCGCCATACCACGGTGGTAACGATACGTTCGGACTGTTTAGCCCGTACCAGATAGGGTGGCTAGAATCCAATATTTTTATCTCAATTGGCCCGTTTATTTCCGCGGGTTGGTCGCTCCTTGCACGACGTTCTACTGCTATCATGTTCAATCCTCCGCTTACGTTCATAACAAATGCAGCACCACCACAAGACCCGAAATAACCGCCACCGTCATTTACGAAACTTCTTATATTGTTCTTACCTATCTCTGTCAGGAGGTCTGACTTATGCTTGTGATACCCGCCACCCACGGCAAGCACGTTGAACTGATTGAGTTCACCGTTTTCTATCTCATTTGCCGAAATAGTCCTTATATCAAACCCCAATTCTTCTAAGCACAACTGCAACATTGCCGTCCATTTGACACTACTATTGTAGAAGACACCGATCCGTGGCTTGATCACTTGTACCGTCGAAGAATTAAATGATCTTGATTCATGAGAGACCGTGACATTAAGCTCTTGTGTGCAGTATTCCACATACGAACTAACCTTTTTTTTGAGAAACGGGCTGATTTTCTATTGGAACCACAAAGCTTCCGGCTGCATATTCCGGCGTGCTCTCTGTTGCTCTAAAGATTGTCAAGTTCATATTAAGCAGATGATTTGCCAGCTTAATTCCAGTCCAGTCCTGATCAAAGTTGTTACAGGGAATAACATAATACCCAGATGTGCCGTACGATGCAAGCGAAGCAGTCTGAGGTCCTTCAAGCGCGATACTTATAGGAGATATACCTAAAAGGCAGACTAATAGTACCGCAGCAAATTCTTTTCCCATTGTAAATAAAGTATAGCTTTCTTCTATTTAAGACACGAATTAAATAGATTTATTTGTGTTAAACAAGGTTGATTCATCATCTGTGTTAATCTATGCCAATAATTTATCTGGCTCCGTATTAACACTTTATTTTTTATGTCATTATGCAAATAAGATAACCATGTCAATCCTGATAAAGAACGTGCTGCTGGAAGGCAAAGAGCAGAATATCTACATTACGGGCAATAAGATAGAATCAATTAGCTATACCGGTAGTAGAGGAAGACCGGAAACGGAATTTGCGATAGAAGGCAAAGGTATGGCCGCAATTCCCGGGCTCTTCAATGCGCACACACACGCGGCTATGACTTTATTACGTGGCTATGCTGACGACATGCCGCTTCAGGAATGGCTGGAGACGAAGATATGGCCGGTAGAGGCGAAACTGACGGAGCAGGATGTTTACTGGGGTACGAAACTTGCATGTCTGGAGATGATAAAATCCGGCACTACATTCTTTAACGACATGTACTGGCACTGGGGCAGCAGTGTGAAGGCCGTTGCAGAAACAGGAATAAGGGCGATGTTATCCGCAGTATTTATTGATGGATTCGACACGGCAAAGTCAAAGGAGCAGATAAAACGGAATAAAGCTCTGTACGAAGCAAGTAAAAAAGTACCGCAAAGGATTATTTTTGCGCTTGGACCGCATGCAATCTACACGGTTTCGGAAGAAAGCCTCTGCTGGACACGCGATTTCGCGGAAAAACACGATCTGCTGGTTCATCTTCACTTAGCGGAGACCACGGCTGAAGTAGAGAGCTGCATAAACCGGTATGGTATGCGACCTGTGGAATTCCTCGATAGTATTGATTTTTTGAATGCAAGGACGATTGCATGTCATTGTGTGCACATGAACCGAAAAGAGCTGGAGTTGTTGAAGAAGCACGATGTGAAGATAGTGCATAATCCTGTGTCGAATATGAAATTAGCCGCGGGTAGGCTGCCATACGATGATTTGAAACGATTGGGGTTGTACTCTAATATCGCACTGGGAACCGATGGCTGCGCTTCTAACAACAACCTAGATATGTTTGAGGAGATGAAGATAGCGTCATTGCTGCATAAAGCGTTTTCCGGTGACCCGACAAGCATGCCGGCAAAAGAAGCTTTTGAACTTGCAACAGTAAACGCAGCAAAGATGTTTCGGTTGAATTCGGGCGTAATCGCGACAGGAAAACTTGCGGACGTTGTATTGTTGGACTTGAAGAAAGCGGAGCTTGTGCCGAATCATAATTTGATCTCGAATATTGTTTATTCTGCGAATGGTAGCTGTGTTGATACCGTGATATGTGATGGCAAAATTTTAATGGCGGGTCGGAAGGTAGAGGGCGAAGAAGAGATTAAGGAGAAGGCGCAAGAGGTTGCTTATGGGATTGTGAAGTAACAGAAAATAACCTCGACATAGAAGATATTGAAGTATAGGAACACCGGCTAAGGCGTTATTCAAAAAGTTTTCACCTGTGGCTCACAGCCAATGTGCTTTTGGAAAGACTAAAAACTACCTGCTTCAATTATTAGTAGCATACCCACTGGGCTCCGATTCTATGTAAACATCTGCATTTCCTCCAGACGTCTGGTTCGACCCGTGGCATCTCTGACATTCTTCCGTACCACTGCCGCTACTGGGATGCACCGCAGCCTCATGACAGCCCATACATATATCGCCCTGAAAAGTTCTTGCGTAATTTGAAGTGACATCATCCACAAAATCACCATAGCCGCTAGTATCGCTATGCCCTTCTGCTTTATCCGCTCCTGAGGGGTAATCCGGATTATCAATCACTTTCTTCGTTTTTGTACGGCCATGACATGTTTGACACCACAAAGCTTCCGCACAGTGTACATTTGAGGAATTTGTATCGGTTGCAACGCTAGCCAAGTCGTAAGGGAGAGAAGGATTATCATCTGCATATTTATTCACATTATGGCATTCATAACAGTAGCTGTTGTTTACACTTTCAGCTCTATTTTCATAAGGAACGTAGTGGTACCTGTCGTGACCCCAGGGGTTACCAGTGTCCCAATGCCTGCCCGAACTACCCCTATGACTAATCTCAATCGGCGCATGGGTAAGATAATCGTCCGGGTCACCATTAGTCCCTGTTACAAGCGCTTCATATATGTTTTCATGGCATTTAGTGCAGTCTATTTTATCCAAACTGAGAAATACATGCTTGGCTCCCGATTTGCCCCAATTGGCAGTGTAATCTCTCTGTCCGCTGTAACTGAAACTTGTGCCAAAACTCCAACTCGATAAGTTGTAACTTATACCCTTGAAATACGAGTAATCAAGTTCGCATGAGTAGTTCGTGTGGCATACCAGACATGCTTCGTTCTCGCCCACACTCATGCTGGATTCGTTAGCCTTCGCAACTAACGCCTTGTGCGCGGAATATTCGCAGCCGTAGTTCTCATCGCAGAATGCACGCGCGGGCGTCGCATACTCACCAGCAACAGTAGCGCCGTCACTGTCGTGACAGTCTAAACAACGAGGCGTGTATGCCGCATGAGCCTCTTCGCCTGACGTCGCAAGACTCCCACCTTCTGCGAAAATGATACCCGTACCCTCAAAGCGATGGCAGTCCTCACAACTAAAGTTACCATGCAAATCGGAATTGTCCAACTCAGCCCGAATACGGCTGTGGCATGCCACGCAATCAATATCATTTGAAGGATTATCAATGTTTATGAACTTGTGCTGTTCCGGTAAAAGCGAGAACACATTCGTGCTTGTCAATAGAAGAACAAGAGATACAAGTCCTACCAGGATTATAGCAAAGGTTATTGGTCTCATTCCTTCACCTCCGTATAAGGAATGTAATTAGTTGGCGTGATTTCCGTCACTGCCCAATACGAATACGATTCAGTATAAACGTTATTCACAGTAATCTTCGCCTCTGTCGAGACATTGAACTCTATATTAGCCTTTATTGTTGTATGACATGCGATACAAGCTTCGTTCGCGCCTGCCATAAGTGAGTCGTCTACAATCATCGCTTCGAGTACAAAACTACGATGAGCGGCTTTTGTGCCGGTATCACATAAATCAGGCGTGAGCCCGAATCCTCCTGCAGCTGCCGCTAAAAGAACATCGTCAGAGTCATGGCATTGGTGGCAAGAAGAACTATTCAAATAATCATGTGTGAAGTTAGTCTCAGGTCTCCGTCTTCCATTATGGCAGAGCATACACTCCTCGGTGGACGCGCTATGGGCCCCCTGACCGGGTTCTACCAGACTAGCGTTAACCGCTGCATATCCTACCATTTTACTCGTTCTGTGACAGCATTCACAATCTATACTCGTATGCACACCTCCTGAATCTAGCTCATCCCCAATATCGGCGTGACACTTAAGACAGGGCACATTACTGCCACTACCCGAAAGGTTGTACCAGCTATGCTGCCCGCTGAATAACGTTACTGTATGTGTCATAGCTACTGCAATAGCAGACAAGATGGCAATGATCAAAAACATCCGTTTTAGATTTATCATCCCGCTTATCTTTTCGCCCCCCGGACTGTCACAAATATTACCGCTTCTAAAGATGAGTACATAATCGTGGCCTGTTACTATACGAATAAAATGGTGTTTATCTCCTATAAACCTTTCTATTGCTGCAAAAAAAATAGTATATCTCTAAGAGTACATCCATCAGGTACGGGAAGTCCAGGTACAATTAATCGGTATTCTTAAATCTTTGCCACTATTACGGTTTTCTCGTGTAAATCCGTGTGATCTTGTGACCTGCTAAACAAATAATAATCCGCCCGACCACAACTTGATCGCAGGTATCCAGTCATGATAAACGTTACCATTAACTCCTCTGAACTCTGTGCAATTGATGACCGAACCGTCCAAAGTCGTATGCTTTTGGTTATGAATGATCTGTGGATACGAGCCTGTGCGTATAGTGTAGAAAATAGTGATTGCGCCTTTTTTCCCTCTTGGCTGCCACATTCTTGCATTTACCATATTGTGGAGGAGATAGCAGGGGTCAAAGAAGAAGCGCAAAAAGATGAACAAAGAGAGATAATAATGGTGATTGACGTAATAGCACTTAAAGCTTCTTTGGTAAGATTTTTTTTGAATGTACGTTCTTTTTAAAAAGAAAAAGCTTTGAAAGAATATACCACATTGCGGATACGCATATAGGGTACATTTGAATGCTACGAGGTAACCCAAAATGATACCGATCTCGAAACCGGAAATAGGCAAAGAGGAGATAGCAGCAGTAACAAGGGTCTTAGAATCGGGGATGCTTGCGCAGGGCGAAGTAGTGGAAGAGTTTGAGGACAAGTTTGCCGTGTATATAGGCACGGACTACGCAATAGCCACGAATTCGGGCACCTCGGCACTTCATACCGCCCTCGCAGCACAGGGCATAAAAGAAGGCGATGAAGTGATTACAACTGCGTTCTCATTCTTCGCAACCGCATCCTGCGTACTCATGCAGAACGCAACGCCGGTATTCGTGGATATTGACCCGAAGACATACAACATTGACCCGGCCCTGATAGAAGCTAAAATATCAGACCGAACAAAGGCGATTATTCCTGTTCACCTGTATGGTCAGCCTTGCGAGATGCGTGAGATTATGGATATAGCGAAGGCAAATAACCTGGCGGTGATTGAGGATGCGGCACAGGCACATGGGGCGGAATATAAAGCAAAAAAAGTAGGAGCCATCGGCGACATAGGCGTTTTTAGCTTCTATTCCACGAAGAATATCATTACAGGCGAAGGCGGAATGATCACGACAAATAACGAGGAAATAGCAGAGCGTGCAAGGTTGATAAGGAACCATGGCCAGAGTAGAAGGTATTTTCATGACTGTCTGGGTTATAACTACCGGATGACGAATATAGCGGCTGCTATTGGGTTAGTTCAGTTAAAGAAGATAGATACGCTGAGTCTAAGAAGGATGAGCAATGCAAGATACTATGGTGAGCAATTAAAAGTGAAGAAGCCGTTCGTTTCGCCTAATGTCAAACATGTCTTCCATCAGTATACAATACGAGTAAAGGACCGCGATAAGTTCCAGGCGCATCTGGAACGGAATGGTGTGGGTTATGGCATCTATTATCCCGTTCCTCTGCCGAGCCAGCCGTTGTTCGATTCAAACGAGTTATTTGAAGTTGCTGAGCTTGCGAGTAAGGATGTTATATCAATTCCGGTCAATCCGTCATTAAAAAGAATGGACGTAGAGAAGGTAGTGAAGGTGGTGAATGGGTATGAAGGGTAAAGTTAAGATAGGAATAGGCGGTAATATCCATGATAGCGTGCTATTGGGCGTGGGAGAAGGTGACGAGGTGGAGATAGGTGAATATGCACTGATACGGAGTGGAACTGCGATATATTCAGGTGTGGAGATAGGCAAGAACTTCAGAACCGGGCATAACGTGCTGGTGCGAGAGAATACGGTAATCGGCGATGACGTGCTGGTCGGGACAAATTCTGTTATTGATGGCGACTGCAGGATTGGAAACGATGTAAGCATCCAAACAAATGTTTATGTGACCAAAGGCACAATAGTCGAGTCAGGCGCATTTTTTGGGCCGTGTTCTGCCACGCTAAACGACAAGTACATGCGATATGGTGCGGAATTGGTGGCACCGGTAATAAAGAAAGGTGCGAGAATAGGCGCAAATTCCACTATTCTACCGGGTGTTGTGATTGGCGAGAATGCGGTTGTCGGTGCCGGTGCGGTCGTGACAAAAGACGTGAAGCCAGGTGATGTAGTTGTGGGTAATCCGGCAAGGATGCTAAAAGTGGATTGATTCTTTTCGGTAAATCATGGCACATAGATATAATCTATCAGCGATAACGAATTAGAAGAAGCATATCAAAGCATTGATGAAGAAGTTAGACCACTGTTTAAGCTTTAAGTTTATTCCGGTGCGAGGTTAACACATGCAATGGAAGATATGAAGCGATTGAAAGAAGGTGCCACCAAAGATAATATATACGAATACATATCAATTTCGTTTCAAAAGGAAGTAAGCGTGCTTATTGGCTTTAGAGGCGATAATTTCATATAACGGCTATTATCCTCCAATATCTAAGCGATAATAACTCCCCAGGCATTGAACTTTTTCAATGTTTTTATATACTATACTTACAGCTTCTTGCTTATTTTTAGCAAGAAATGCCACTTCCGCAATTCGATGACCGCAGGTATATAATCCATTGTCTGTTTTATCTACCTCATTCCACCACAAATCACAATCCAAAGTGGCAGTAAGTGAAACAGGTAATTTGGGTGGTTTTACTGACAATGGATACGGATACCCGTAACCTGCAAGTGTAAGTGAACAACCCCATTTTTGGGGGTAATCCCAAGACGGCGTAATCTTTCTGCCACTTGCAATAGCAATGATAACCTCGGCCGGATTTTTAAGCATTTGTAAAATAAATGCATTGATCGTTACACCGATTCGCACATTGTATTCAATTACATACCATCTTTTGTTTTTTTTAACCGCGCTTACAGATAGTATTCCGCAAAAATTGGTTTTTTCCAGCCACGGCTGAAGCGGCAATATGAATTCGCGCAGCAAGCCATATTTATCATTTAGATCTTGTTCCACCAGACTGCCCAGTGGTGCACCAGCAATAGGCCCCATATCTCCTGTAAATGCGCGTTTATATTCCCAGTGCGTCATAATGCTTTGAATATTTCCATTGCTAACAAAAGCAAAATGGGCAATCTCTTCTGCACCAAGATATTCCTGTAAAAATACGCCTTCCGAAAAATCAACTCTATTCAACCACTCATAAGTATCTTCCACTGATCTACAAACAATGGCCTGAATCGGACTTTTAGGAGAACAAATGGGATTTTTGATTACATATGGTCGCGGATCATTTTTAAGAATCTCTAAAGCCGCCGATTTATTTTTTGCTAAATATGTCTGAGGATAAGCAATGTTAAATTCTTCGCATAACGCACGGGCGAAATCACGATTACGTTCAATTTTTATTGCTTCTCCAACGGGTGAAAAAATAGGTGTTTTTAGCTCTGTCGCCCACGGTTCATTATGCCAATCAATAGACATGGGAATTATTACATCTGGTTTCCATCTTCGAATAATGGGAATAGGAGAAGGATGATCTCGTTGCATCCAAGTTTTTCCAACCGAAGATGCGCCAAAATTACCATTCGCGCGGGTAAGATAACAGCTTACTTCTGCCCCGTTATCACGAAGGATTTGCATGGTGGAATGTGCAAATGCACCATTGCCGGAAAGCATAATTCGTGGTTTCACATTAGAAGATTGAGTTCTCCTTTGATAAAGCCCATCAACAAAAAATCGGAATCCGAAAAATGTATCTTACATAACGTCAGTATATCCGAACTTGAGTTCGTATTTCTGTCGTTTTACTGCTTCTATTCTATGATCCCGTAGTTCTTGGACCTATATATCTTATATTCCCGCCGCTCTACTTTAAAGACTGTGACGAAATGATTTTGAGCGTATCGTCGAAAGAGGATTTTGGAAAAAAAGCGAAAACTGTGAAATAGTCCTTCTCACTTGTTCCATTCCGTAATGCTAAATTTCAAAGCCACATACATATCAAAAAGATTATTGAAATCCCCACCTAATACCGTTACTCTTGTTAACGAAATCCTCTATTCTATCCGTAACTGTAACCTTTTTCGTAATAGGTTCTTCAGGTAGTACATATCCCAATTTTTCTATAAGTTTTCTTGATTTTTTGGATATTTCAGCGAATTGTGTTTTCCCACCGACCTTCAATAAGTGTACTCTTTTGAGATATTCGATAACGTCTGGGACCGAATAGTAATTTAGAATCTCTTTTTCGATTAGTTTTCCGTATATTCGGTAGTGGA
>QENJ01000240.1 GCA_013374505.1 Candidatus Methanophagaceae archaeon | reverse complement strand
ATTTGGTCTGGACTTTTCGCGTGATCGGATATTCGAGCCCGGTAAGACCACGGTTCTGGATGTATTAGAAGAAGTGGATGCAGCGTTAATCGTGGGTGCCGACCCTTATTCTTCGTTTCCAAAAGCGAAAGCAAAGGAATTATGCGATATACCGGTTATCTCGATAGACCCGTTTGAAACACCAACCACGTTTAACTCTTCTGTCGTGTTTCCTGCTGCAATTACCGGTGTCGAAGCTGAGGGGATAGCTTACAGGATGGATGGGCTGCCTTTGAAGCTTGATAAGATTCTGGATTGTGAGTATCCCTCGGATAAGCAAATTCTGGAGCGGATATACCGGGCGTTGGTGTTATAATTACACCGCTATACCGGATTTGGAATAGCGTAATCCACGCTTTGGATGCCCCCAATATTCATTCGAGGTGACTAAGTTGGGGCTGTTCCTTTTACCTTTGCATCAATTCCTATTATATAGGCATAGGGTGCATATACTTTCACCTTTCTCGCATCCACTATTTCCCACTGCACCTCATACTCTTGTAATCCTGTCGCTAATTTCTGCTTTGCCTTATTTATTGCGGCTCCAACTCTATTCTCAGTACTCGCTTCATACGCGGATTCCAGATCGTAGAAATGAATAATCCCACCTTCGGGCTTGAGCATACTCAACGCCTCTGCAAGAAACAAATACGCGCTCTTTGGCAGGTTCATGATTATCCGGTCTGCTCGGTTTGTGAACGCCCTGTAAACTTCTTTTATATCGCCTTCTATCGCTTCTATGCTGTGCACACCATTCAAATCCATATTCTCACGTAAATAGCTTATAGCCACGGGATTTATGTCAATCGCAGTAACGTGGCTCTGAGGTGCTAGTTTAGCTATTTGTATAGAAAAAGGTCCGACACCTGCGAACATATCTATCACCTCTTTTTTTTCGTTTTTGTTACGTGCCGCAAGTGATGCCACTCTATCTCGTTCTCGCGCTAAGCGCGGGTTGAAATAAACATGTTCCAGGTCGAGCTTGTATCTACATCCGTTCTCTTTATGCACCGTTTCCGTCCTGTGCTCACCTGCGATTATCTTCAGTCTCCTGCTTCTGAATACACCTTCCACTGGTGATATTCGTTTCGCTACTACTTTTATGCTCTTATGCAGGCTCATTATTGCCTCGGCTACGAGCGTTTCATTTGCTACGTCTTCTGTTAGCACCGCGATGTCGCCTACTATTTCAAAAGAAGGGTTGAACCCCACGAGCTCTTCTATGCTTATTCTCGGTTCTAATAGCTTGAATTCGGTGGTTGAAACGTCTGAAACGTCTAAGTTTAGTTTTTCTGACTCGGTTAGCGTACGTATAAGCGGTAAATAGATAAAATCATGGTTGGTGGTTATCTTTGCGTCTGTCCTCAGCAGTTTGTGGTCTTTCAACGCTATTCTGGTTTCTTCGCCGCTGCTCTTTTTTACTTTTACACAGGGTAAGTTCTCTGTTTTCATTTTTTATTGGTTTATACGTGATTGTAGAAGTACACGGAGTAATTTATATAACACGCATCTATGTAAAAGTTAGGAGGTTTAAATGTGCAAGAAGTTTCAGTTAAAGAGATGTATATACGAACCAATTTTGGATATACCACTAAATGGGAGTGATATGCGAAGTGAGTTTGGATATAAGTTGTTAGGTGACATTGTCACAAAGTAAGGTGAATATTGAATGACAGAAGAAAAACTTCACTCAGACGTTCCTAAACCCCTGAAAAGGTTAGTTAGGCAAAAAGCGGGGTTTGGATGCTGCAAATGTGGCCATCCTATCTTTGAGTATCATCATATTGTGCGTGGTTCGGAAGACCCTCAGGACATAATGATCCTTTGTCCAATTTGTCATCATGAAGCAACAGTTGGAGCAATGACCGAAGAAGAGCAGCGATTTTATAAATCACATCCTTATAATATTGAAAAAGGTTATGTCGAAGGCAAGCTAAAAGTAAACCAGAAATTACCTGTAGTTCTTATTGGTACTAATCAATTTATTGGGAAAGGGGATTTTATAATAGTTGATCAAGAAAGCCTCCTATCATTTAAAATCAATTCTGATAAGCTTGAACTATCAGTTAAATTGTACAACCAAAATGACCAATTACTTGTCCATATTGAGAATAATGAGTGGATTTCTGGAGATCCCATGCCTTGGGACCTTGAATCAAGCTTCCAGTGGCTCAAGATTCGCCATAAGCTTAGAGATATTGCACTCGAAGTTAATGCAAAGAAGTTTCCAATAATAATTCACGCTGATTTCTGGCGAAAGGGTCAAAATTTCAAACTTAGTCCAAATCAAATTCTATTTAACGGCATAAAACAAAACGTCGGATTCATAAATTTGTGTTTTGTAGCCATGCGACTTATTGCAGACACCTCTTTAAAACAATTTAAACTAGAGCCAGATCCTTGTTTTGGTAAAGGAGTATTAGTTTCTTGGTCGGATATTCCTGAAAGAATTGAAAAAGGCTTAAAAGCGTGGGAGAAACTTAGTGAGGAATCTTAATGAGAACGTCGCCTAACAGAGCGTATCTGGCTTCGTGCCGTCGGCACTTCGCCCAAATTTTTCCTAACGGAAAAACTTCAGATACGCGCGGAATGTTATCGAAAAGTCCTTTTAATATAAGGAAGCTGTCCAACAATCCAAAATTGCCCGAAAAAGAAAGGTGTATAGTGCTCTAAATCCAAAAAGAAGGAGAAAAAATGGTGTCAAAATCAATTGTGGGACAGCCTCTAAGATTCATAAAATAAAATTAGAGGGCAGGAAAAATGGAAGTGAAAGAATTAATCGCAGAGGAGATAGAAAAGGTCCCCGAACCCTATCTTAGGGAGTTACTGGATTTTATACGCTTTTTAGAGAGAAAAGCTGTGGCACAAAAGATGGATTTGGCAATAGCAAGTGAATCATCCCTTAAAAAAGATTGGCTGAGTTCTGAAGAGGATGCAGCATGGAAAGATTTGTGAAAGGGGATGTAGTAGTCGTTCCTTTTCCCATTCTCCGATTTTAACCCAAGCTAAAAGGAGACCAGCTTTGATAATTGCAGAGTTAGAATGAGCTGATTTGATTCTTTGCCAGATAACCAGTCAGTCTATTAGAGACAGATACGCAGTTTCAATTGATGAAAGTGATTTTGAAACGGGAATGCTTATGCGAAAAAGTAATGTGCGACCTAATCGTATATTTACAGCAGATCGTTACATCATTCTGTACAGAGTTGGTCACCTTAAACATGAAAAGATCAATCAAATAATTGATAGAATAGTAAATATTCTTCGTCAATGAACCTGTAACTTCCGAGAACAGAGCTTATCGAGCTTCGTCTAAAGCATCCGCCCAAATGCCCCTTCAGGAAACTTCTGATAAGCTCAAACGTTAAAATAAACTAAAATCTATAGCAAAACATTAGAGGCAGAAGAATGAACAAAAGAGCTAAAGCAATCACAGCATTTATCTGCAGTAACTATTGCCAAACATGTGACAACGATAATTGTAACGTAGATCAATTTATGGAGAAATATCAAGACAATTGGTTAACACCCGCCCAGATGGCAGAAGTAAACGAATTTCAATTGTAAAGTATTATGTAAAAACCACATACCAAATGAAGGTTACACAATGTTTGGTCACAAAATAGAAGTCCATCATATGGACGGTCGAGTTGATAAGAAGAAAGGTTGGTACTCCTCAAAAGCTATTTCTGAACTGTGGCGTGATGATGTTGAATACCTGGAGATACTATTTACCGATGTATAACGCTTGATAACCTGCAACAGCACGCGAATTTAATTATTACATCAACCGCTGCTGATTCGGATCGGTCAGCGAAATCACCGCTTTTATGCACCACACAACCCCCGACTTTTCCCATACAAACTCGCCACGTACTCGCTCCTTTGCTTCTAGCACGAAATAAACCTTATCGCCTTTTATTTCGGCGCTCTCCCCTTCTTCTTCCACGTCCATGTCATGCCCCACACAAACGCTCTGGTCACAAAAGAACTGGCATTTGGAATCGTAGAAGTAAAAGCATCGGAATCGCGGCTTTGTCAGACACAACGTCTTCCCTTTCCAGGCGTCAGTATGCAGGAATTCGCCACTTTCCGCTATTTTTTCCGCAATTCTTATTCGCTCTTCGTCATCCTCAATCCTTCGTGAGTGCTCGCAGTCTCGTATCCTTATGCTATCCTGTCTTTTGTCCTCTTCCGGGAAAAAGTCATCCACTTCTGCCACTATCACATCCCATCAGTATCGCATCAGGTAGCGCGCACTTGGTTTCCACTTTTTCATTTCTTCTTTATTTCTTGGAACCACGTTTGATGCTCAACGGAAATTAAACTTTCGACTCGTTCCACAAAATCTTGTTCGGGATTTTCAGAGTTCGAATATGGCCCTGTTAAAGTATCAAAAAAGACTTTTTCTTTCGTAAGCGCTTCTGCTGTGGTTCGATAGCGGATCCAATATTCCTCGAATTTCATTAGCTGTGAAATAGACACCAAAACGACGACTAGAGATGCAACAATTGACGTCACAATTGACTTTACATCAATTTCTTTTATGCCTAGGGCTGTCAATAATGTGACTAGAACAGTCGCAACAATAATTGTAATCTGGAAACGCAAATGCCACTTTTTTGCTGACTTTGATTTGTTACTGTACCAGCCCTTCTGATCTTCCCACCGGTCTTTTATATATTCCTCAAAGTTTTCCATAGGACTGTTGCCCCTTCTATGACGTAAACATGTAAGAAGATTTTAAGTTTCAGGGTGCCGTTTTCTTTTTACTTAATACCGTTTCAACTTTGTCCTGTGGTGCCCGGTACAGGAATACGTCAAATTCCATGCTATTGTCGGGCAATATCGTGACACGATTGACAACTGGATACTACCACCTGTCAAAGTCGGGCCTAACACTTTTTAACAAAGCCCAACTCGGCTCTGCCGGAGAGTTATGAATCGCTCTCCACATCTCCGTATACAAATATGATTTCCATTCCTTCTTCGCTTTGTCCCCCGTTTTTTGCTCCCAGCGCGCGAAAAGTTCTCCGATTTTTTTACCCTCCTCAAATTCACTTAAACCAAAATGTTTAAATGCATCTCCATACGCGTTTTTGACTACACAGTTTTTTGGGATTATGTCAGCAGCAAGCTTAGAAGCAGCATCCATATCTTCTTCAGCTTCTAATTTCTTTACATGTGTAGACGCCAATAGCAGCGTGAGGGAATCCCAACGATACCTCCTCTGGCTTTTGATTTTCTTCGTAGAAACCACCTTATTTAAACTATCGTATAAAGTCGTGCTGATATCCTTGAGTGCCTCTTCTCCAATATCAGGAGCAATAGCTTCGTCAAATCCTGGAAAAAATTCAGGTTCTGTGTAGAATTGCTTTATGAATCTCATTATACCGTCTTCTGTAATTTTCACTCTCACTGTATCCTTAAAAGGAGCAGGCGAATCATCTGTACACTGAAAGACAACGATTCTTGGATTTTGTTCTCTTTTTGGGTCCGTAGCTACACCACACTCCCACATGCAGTAAGACCAATCTTTATCGTCAAACGTATAAATTAAAAGCACAACATTGGCCTCCACCAATTTTTCCTTTAGATTATCGGATAGAGGCGCCCCGATTGTTGTGCTAATGTTAGGGTCTGATGATTGAAAGATAGATATTGGCTTGAATCTCCATTTTTCTATTATTTCTTTGATGGCATCAGCAATTCCCCTGTCCGCATGGCGATGGCTTATAAATATCTTTCGCGTTTTTTCTTTTTTCCCTTTTTCTTCTTCTTTTTTTTCCATATTTACCACCCAGCATCATGTTACTATGTCGTTTAACATCTGTCACTTTAAAAAGTTTTCGGTGCCTCTTGATTTACTAAGATTAAAAACATCAGACATTGCAGCGCTTTTACCCCTTTTCCCCCTCATATCCCTCAGCCCGCACGATAAACATATTAGCTCGTCCCCGTGAGAGTCATTGACAACCTTGCCATTGTCAACGCCCATTCTTCCAGATAAACATTGCGTCTCTAAACTCCAAAAAGTAGAAAAGTTACCACAGGATTTTACAGCAAAACATTTACGATTTTACAGCAACCGCTGCTGATTCGGATCGGTCAGCGAAATCACCGATTTTATGCACCACACAACCCCCGACTTTTCCCATACAAACTCGCCACGTACTCGCTCCTTTGCTTCTAGCACGAAATAAACCTTATCGCCTTTTATTTCGGCGCTCTCCCCTTCTTCTTCCACGTCCATGTCATGCCCCACACAAACGCTCTGGTCACAAAAGAACTGGCATTTGGAATCGTAGAAGTAAAAGCATCGGAATCGCGGCTTTGTCAGACACAACGTCTTCCCTTTCCAGGCGTCAGTATGCAGGAATTCGCCACTTTCCGCTATTTTTTCCGCAATTCTTATTCGCTCTTCGTCATCCTCAATCCTTCGTGAGTGCTCGCAGTCTCGTATCCTTATGCTATCCGGTCTTTTGTCCTCTTCCGGGAAAAAGTCATCCACTTCTGCCACTATCACATCCCATCTATTTAGCGGGCTGTTCAACGGATAAATCCGTTTCAGTTCCCAATATTCATTTGCTGCAATTGCATGGCTACTTTTTACGCTTAAAATAGTAAACCGTACCTTTGTAGGTAATAGTTCCCTAAACCTACCTGCTTCAAACCATTTCCGTAATGCCCAAACGGTTTTATTTGCACGTTTGAACCGCACCAACCCGATGTCGCCCTGTAATTTCTGCACGTACACGTGATACGGTGCTTTCTGTTTCAGTTTGGTAGAACGCGCTTTTAGCTCGTTCCAGGTTAGTGGTTCCGCTTGCTCTTCCAGTATCCGCTCTACTTCCTTTCTGAACTTCTCGTATGGCATGAGTCAATCTTATTGTTTCAGACATTTGCATTTAAAGATTTTTTTCTCATCCCCGCCGCACTTCTTTCCGCTGCGCCAACTGATACCCACAAACCACGCTCATATACCCACTCAACTGCTTGTCCAGCTCTTCGCTGCCAGTATCAACCATAAGAACAGGCGTTTACTGCAGCTTTTGCGGTGTAGCAAGCGCAATCACATTCTCTACGCCGACTTTCTCTATTACTTCTGCACTCAACTGCTGATTGCCACGACCGAAGACAAAACCCTGCGCACCAATAGGGCTAACTAGTAACCTTGCCCTCGGCTCGTGCTCCAGCAATTGCAGCAATTCCTGTTCATTCAAATCTTTACCCACCAATTTACCGTTCTTCACGGCATCCACACCCAGCAATGTCTTCTCCTCGCCCAAGCCCAACAACTCCGCGATTTTATGGGTTGTAGTCCCGGCACCTAAGATGTAAAGTTCTTCTGGTATCATGAACTCGGATGCGAACTTTGCTATCTCTTCCTTCGCTCTTTCTTCACTCACACTCTGGAACAAGCTTTTCCCTTGCTGTACCAGAACCGGCTCGTATGGCATGCGTGCATACCCAAACACAGTCATCCGCAGTTCGTTTCGTCTGTATGCGTCTTCATCCGTATCCATTATCTCTGCATCTCGCAGTTCCGTATTGCCCGCCACAAAAAGCTCGACTAATTTCGTGGCACTCTTAGGACTTATCGCAAATACCGCCGAGTGCATCTTCACACCAGCAGGGATTCCTAATATCGGTATCTCTTTGCCGACTACGCTGTACACATCCCGCGCTGTGCCATCACCACCACAGAACAGTAATAGTTCTACGCCCTGTTCCAGAAATAGCGCACATGCGTTCTTTGTATCCTCATTCGTGCTTTGTCCATCGAACGAATACACCACTTCGTAGTTCTGGTTTAATACCGCAGCTTCGCCCATCTCACCTGCGCAAGTAAGAATAGTAGCGTCTATATCCCGTTCTTGCATGCTTTTCTTCGCTCGCGCTAATGCTATTGGCTGTGCACCCCTGTTCACCGCTTCGTCTACCAGCCCGTCCGTGCCTTTTAGCCCTACGGACCCACCCATTCCCGCTATCGGGTTGATGAGGAAACCTATTTTCATTTTATGTTCTCCACTGAATTATATTCATCAATCATCTTCTGCAATTTTTCGATACAGTTCGCCCTCGAACGGTTCCGCCTGACAATATTGGTCACTTTTCCCGTAACCGCATTTTTCAACCGCTCTGAAGGTATATGCTTCTTCTCACTAATAAAACCCCATTTCCGAGCTTCAATCTCTCTAGTTGAGATTAACGTTATATGTTCCATAAGGCCCCCGCTTATCCCTGATTACATAACCCTTGGCTTCTATTAAATCGTCAAGCAATTTATCTACTTTACCCATAACTTCTGTTATATCCGCCTCTGGCGATAGCGCCCTGATCTTGTCTGCGATGACATTAAACAATGCTGATAGTTCGCTGATTTTCACTGCTTCCTGGTCGGGAAGAATGGCACAATATAACTTGTTCACGCTGGCTGTAAGTGCAATGTATTTCCTCTCGGATTCTTCGTCAAAACTTTGCTGTGACCGTTTCAATTTCTCCCTCCTGTTCTATAATCTGAAGTTGAATTGCCTGAGGGATCGTTATTTCCGCCGCCCCCTCGGAATTAAGTTTCTCATACAGTATTCTGATCATATCTTCATCTATTTTATTAAGAAAGCGGAAAGTTGATGCTGCAAGATATACTTCACACCGCCACAGATTGAGCTTTTTCAAAGCGCTGAAACCGTAGCGTGAGTAAGGAGTCAAGTTCTTGTTTGTAGGTGGTATCAGTCTGGCTTAGGCATTCGGTGATGGCTTTTTTAAAATCCTTGAACTCGGAATAATATTTCGAATAGAGGCACTTTTTCTTAACGAATTTCCAG